>JACPZX010000074.1 GCA_016195325.1 Acidobacteriota bacterium | reverse complement strand
GTTCAACGGTGGTCTCCCTTCGATCGGACAGTTCTTACGCCAACCGAGAGGATGGCAGGTCACCGTTGAGCCGTCTACTGAGAATTGCTCCATTGCGAGTAAGTGATCTGGAATCAATGACTTACTAAGATCCTACCTATGTACTTCCTCTACCGAGCGGAAGCCAACGAGTTCCGCTTCTGTTGGGCGAGAGATGAGGCCCGCCGCCTTTCGCGCGAGAATCCGACGTGGCGTGAGCGTGATTCCGTCGCTCTGAAGTTTGGTCGAGTGCTCGACCCTCCCGCCATTGGCGCCATCTGCGAGAGGATCCTCGACGAGAGCCAGCGAGACCGGAAGATACGTGATACGGTCGATGAACTTGCCGCGTATGGTCCCGTCCGCGTTGAAATCGACGTCGGGAGCGGGATGGTGACGAGCCCTCCCGATTCCGCACTTCTACTGCGTAATTTCGGCAACGCGCTGGTTTCATCTGGCCAGCATCGACGAGTCCTTGAACTCGGTCAACTGCTCCTCCCAAAGGATGAGCGGGATCCCAAAGTCCAGCTTGCACTGGGCTATGCGTGTTTCGCCTCTGGGGAGTACC
This sequence comes from Acidobacteriota bacterium, assembly GCA_016195325.1. Classification (NCBI taxonomy): domain Bacteria; kingdom Pseudomonadati; phylum Acidobacteriota; species Acidobacteriota bacterium. Next base: position 9,416 of record JACPZX010000074.1, on the reverse strand, counting down.
TCCGTGCTGATGCGCACCTCTCCGATGCGGAAGCCGGAGGCGATTCCCTCGACCCGGCCGATCGCGGCTTTCTGCATGTCTTGCGTGACACATGCGAATACACAACTGGCCGCATCGACATTGGAGAGTACCAGGCGCGTCAAGATCTCTGGTCCGCGGGCGAGAGCGGTGCTACTGCGCTCCATTATGAGATGCTTTCGATGAGAACGAGGCTCTTCTCAGCGCGGCACGGGTCTGAGCGGGCCAAGCTAGGTCGGGAACTTCTGGAACTCAAGGCAAGAGTGGACGCTCATCCAGGGTCCCTGGAGGGATTGCGTCTTCGCGCCGAACTGATGGGGTTGGAAGCCGAGGCGCTTGGCCTTGCGGAGGGGTTCATGCGACTCCTCCTGTACGCACGTGTCGGCGGTGCCCTTAGTGCCGTCCTGCAAGGCGGGAAGAGCAAGATGGAACTCCTCGCCTCGTGGCTGGCAAACTGGATCAGCTTGGAGGCTCGTTTCGCCAGGCTCTTGGTTTCGATCTCCGAATCCGTCGATTTCCATCTTCTGTGCGACGCGCTTCTCGCGAGAGCCGGTTCTCGAATGACGCTTGTAACCAGCGCCAAAATTGTCGTTATGGCTTTCTTCGGTGATGCTCCAGACGCTCCCACTCCCCCGATGTTGCATCCTGAGGACATCGATCAAGCGGAGACCCTAGCGCGCGAACACGGATTCCGAAGCGAGGAGCTGCGTGCGATGCTGGATCGCGCGACCTTGCTGGCGCTAAATGGCGAAGAGAGCAAGTCACGCGACATCGCGAAGTCCGTGCTTGACCAAGCCCGGGTCCTGCGACTCGTGGACTTTGAACGCCTAGCGGAACTGCATTGTAGCCCCGAGGGTTACTTGGGGACGCTTGTCACGAGAACGAAGGCGAGCATCGAGGAAGATCAAGACCGAAGGCTTGCGCGCACAAGTGACGAAGACATCCTGGCAGAGGCGAGAGATGGGCTGCTCAGCATGCGATTGCCTCCGGATCGACTTCCCATTCTCTTGAACGACTACCGAGCGACGCGGGCTGTCTCTCGAGAGAGAGTGGAGTGGTGCCGGCACATCGGATTCATGCAGGACCTGCAGCATACGTTTGACCGGGCAACCCTGTATGCACGAGAGCCGGAGCGGGTCGGCCATTGCGAGAAGTTCGGGATACGTTCGAGGATCCCACAGGAGGATTGGGGTGCGGTGCTCGTGGCGTTCAAGCGGGCTTACTGCGATGAGTGTGCCGAGCGGTCACCAAAGGGAAGTGAACCGACCGGAACGCCACACTGATCCTGATTGCATTGAACTGCTGTGAGGCCGATGCCTGACCTTGGGTGCGGCGTGACCCGCCCCCTTCACTCCCCCACCACCACCGCCTCCGCCCCCAGCCCCCGAAGCCTTTCGTTCAGCTCCTTCAAACGAGCCGCCATCCCCTCCCACCGCCCAATCGCCTCCCCCGCGATTGGCCCAAGCTTCTCGAACCCCGCCCGAGCATCCGCCGTCGGAGCCGCATCGGCCCCATCTACCGCCTCCATCAGAGATCCCAGCGCCCCCGCAACCCACGCCAGCGTCGCGATCTCCCGCGGCGGAAACGCCTGAGCGTCGTACCGATTCGGCGTCACCCGCCCCCCCGTGACCGCGCTCAGATCCCGCTGGAACGCATCAAAGGCCAAAGCCACCGCCCCGGACGCCGCCGCACGCCGACGGGAGATCTCCTTCTGCAGCTTCCCCGCCGCATCCGACGCCACCGCAACGCGCGTCGCGAGACCCTCCACCTCGCGCGCCAGCGCAAACTCCGAAAGGTAACCCGCCGCGGAGAGCGTCACCCGGGGATCCGCCGTGACCTCGAACCGACGAGTCACCGTCGAGCCATCCACAATCAAAGAAGCCACGTAAACACCCGGCGGAGCCCACACCCCCTCGCGCGAAGGATCGACAGCCGCGAGCGCCTCGGGGACCGCGTAGCGGAGTGACCACACGAATCGGTGCATCCCCGGCGACGCCGAGAGGCCGGCAGGCAAACCCTCCCACTCCGCCGAGACCTTCACGCGCGAAGGATCCCGAGGTCGCCCCGCGTCGGCGCTCGAGAACCGCGCGACGACCGCGCCGGAAGAGTCGCGGATCTCGAGAGCGACCGGATCCCTCGGAGCCTTCCCGAGAAGGTAATCAAGGACAGCCCCAAGCCGAGGATTCGCCGCCAGAGGCTCGTCCTTCGGCAGAGGCGTCCCCGTGAAGCCGTCGGGGCGCACGCGGTGGGCCAAAGCCGGCTGGAAGAGCCAGGCGCTCGAAGCCGCAACGTCCGCGGAGATCTGCCGGAGCGGCGAGACGTCGTCGAGGATCCAGATCCCGCGGCCGTGCGTGGCGATGACGAGATCGTCGCCGTGAACGACGAGGTCCCGCACCGAAGTCACGGGAAGGCCGAGCTGGAGCGGCTGCCAGTTGTCGCCGTCGTCGAACGAGACATCGACCCCCTTCTCCGTGGCCGCGTAGAGGAGCCCCCGCCGGACCGGATCCGCCCGCACCGCATTCACGAAGTGGTCGGGCAAGATCCCGGAGACAACGAGCTGCCACGAACGCCCGCCGTCGTGCGTCCTGTAGATGTAAGGCTTCCGGTCCTCGAGGCGGTGACGGTCGACGGCGGCGTACGCCGTCTCGGCGTCGAAGCGAGACGACTCGAGGACGCCGACCTTCGACCACGGCGTCAGACCCTGAGGCGTCACGTCCTCCCAGTGGGCGCCGTCGTCCCGCGTGCGCCAGATGAGGCCGTCGTCGGTCCCCGCCCAGAGATCGCGATCGGCCGCCTTCGACGGCGCGAGGGAGTAGACGACGCCGCGCCGCGGGCCCGTCCCCTGATCGTGGGCGGCGGTGACCGGATCGAGGTTCGGCGGCGCGCCGGGATCCGGCCGCGTCAGGTCGGGACTGATGAGGCTCCAGTGCGCGCCGCCGTCCTCCGTGCGGAAGACGCGCTGCCGCGCGAAGTAGAGAGCGTGCGGATTCAACGGCGAGAAGGCGAGAGGGAGCGTCCACGTGCGGCGCCAGATGTCGGGGAAGGCGAGGGTCGGATCGACGTCGCGCGCCTGGCCGGTGCGGAGGTCGAGCTTCTCGACCGTGCCGCCGTAGATCGTCTCGGGGTCGAGAGGATCGGGGACGACGTTCTGGGCCTCGCCTCCCGCGGTGATCTCGCGGAACTCGGACATCGTGATGCCGTTCTGCGTCGTCGTGCGGCTGGGGAGGGCGACGGCGCCCGAGTCCTGCTGCGGTCCGTAGACCCGGTAGGGAAACCGATCGTCGGTCGAGACGCGGTAGAGCTGAGCCGTCGGCTGGTTGTACCAGGAGCTCCACGTGGCGCCGCCGTCCACGCTGACAACGGCGCCCTGATCGGTGCCCAGGATCCGCCGCGCGGGGTCGTCGGGGTCGATCCAGAGCTCGTGGTAGTCGTCGCCGCCGGGCGCGCCTTTGACGGGCTGGAAGGTCGCGCCGCCATCGGCCGATCGGTACAGGCTCGTGTCGCCGACGTAGACGACGTCGGCGTCTTTCGGATCGACGGCGACATCGCCGAAGTACCAGCCCCGCTCCCAGATCCTCTCGTCGGCGCAGACGCGCCGGAAGTGCGCGCCGGAGTCGTCGGAGCGGTAGAGCCCTCCCTCGGCGGCGTCGACGAGGGCGTAGACTCGGCGCGGGGTGCTCCTGGCGACGGCGATGCCGATGCGGCCCGGCTCGGCCGGGAGCCCTTCGGTCAGGCGCGTGAAGTGATCGCCGCCGTCGGTGGACTTGAAGAGGCCCGACCCCGATCCGCCGGCGGGGGGATAGATGTTCCACGGCGTGCGGCGCGTCCGCCAGAGCGCGGCGTAGACGACGTTGGGATCGCCCGGCTCGAAGGCGGCGTCGATCGCGCCGACGTTCTCGTCGCCGCCCAGCACCTTCGTCCAATTGCCGCCGCCGTCGCGGCTGCGGTAGAGGCCGCGCTCCTCGTTGGGGCCGTAGGGGTGGCCGAGCGCGGCGACGATGACGACGTCAGGGTTGCGGGGGTGGACGATGATGCGGCCGATCTGCTGGGAGTCCCTGAGGCCTGCGAAGGCCCACGTCTTTCCGCCGTCGACCGACTTGAAGATGCCTTCGCCCTGCGAGATGTCGGAGCGCATGTCGGCCTCGCCGGTGCCGGCGTAGATGACCTTCGGGTTCGATCGCGAAACCGCGAGCGCGCCGATGGAGCCGATGGGCTGGTCGTCGAAGAGGGGGCGCCATGTTCGCCCCGCGTTGACGCTCTCCCACACGCCGCCGTTGACGGCCCCGAAGTAGAAATGATCTCGTTCGCCGGACACCCCCGATACGGCCAGCGTCCGGCCGGCGCGGAAGGGGCCGACGAGGCGCCAGTGAAGGTCCTGGAAGAGTCCCGGATCGACGGCGGTTCCTGAAACGAGAAGTGCGAGCGCGACGGCGGCGAAAGGTCTGGACATCGTGGGCGCGATTCTAGCCCGGATTTTTCACGGCAGGTGTGGCACGGGGTTGCGGCGCGATCAAGCGGATGATGGAAACCGTCATCCAACGACGGCGTGTCGGCGAACCGTGTCGACACTTGTTGAAACCTGTAGACAGGATCGCGCGGGACTCACAATGCGCTCCGGTCACCCACCCTGCCCTTCGGTCCCCTCGCAGGAGGGCTCTTCTCCGGCGACGGAAACGTCGACATCAGCGAGGAGTAACCCGGGGCGGGTGGGCCTCGTCGAGCTCCGCGCCCGTTTGGGTCGCCCAGAAGTGGCCCTCCTCGGCCGACGCGTTACCACGAAGATTCGGACCTCCACTCCGAGATTTCATGGTCCCTCCGGAGCGGATGGGCTTCCGTAGCGCGAGCACGTCCTACGGCGCCTTCTTTTCGCTGGCGTCGGCGGACTTCTCCGGATAGAGAACCCCGACGACGCGCCGATCCAGATTGAGGTAGCGACGGGCCGCGTCCCGGAGCGCCTCGGAGGTGACCAGGCCGACGAGCCTCTCATGCTCGAGGATTCGCCACGGCGTCTCCCCGTAGCGCGCCGCCTCGGCGAGCTGCGACATCCAGTAGCCGTTCTCCCGCAGATCGGTCTCGTGCGCGCGCACCTGCTGTTCCTTGACCTTCGCGACGACGTCGGCTGAGGCACCGTCCTTCTTCACCGTCTCGACGGAATCCAGCGTCGCCTTGAGGAGCTCTTCGACGCGGCCCGGATCGCACCCGAAGGTGATCGTGAAGCCGTACTCCTCCCTCGGCCGGCGCGCGAGCCCTCCCGAGACCCCCACTCCGTAGACGCCACCCATGTCCTCGCGGAGAATCTCCCTGAGGCGGATGCGAAGGGCGGAGGCCAGAGCGCCGATGAGCTGGCTCTGATCCCGGCTCCAGGGAGCCTCGCCGGTGAAGACGAGGCGCACCTGGCTCTTCGGCTCGATCCCCTTGCGCACTTCAACGCCAAGGACTCCGTCCGGAGCGCGCACCCCGACGTCCTTCCACGATTCCACGCGACCCGTCGACGGGAGGCCGCCGAGCCAGGTCATGACGAGCGGCCGGATGGCGTCGGTCCCGAATGCGCCGACGATGACGAACGTGAAGTCGGAGGCGTCGGCGAAGCGATCGCGCCAGACGGCCTCGGCCGTCCCGAGGTCCGCCTCGTCGAGGGTCGCGACGCTCAGAGGGCGCCGGCGGAAGTGTCCCTGCGACATCGTCTCGCTCATCCTGTCCGCGAAGACGTTCTCGGGCCTCGCGAGGCGGTTCTCCAGGAACCCCTTCATGCGCGACTTCCAGGTCTGGAACGCCGCCGCGTCGGCGCGCGGCGCCGTGAACCTCAGATAGGCGAGCTGGAACATCGTCTCGAGGTCCCGCGGGGAGGCGAAGGCCGAGATCCCTTCCTCCAGATCCCCCAGGAACCCGAAGGCCGACGCGATCTTCCCCGTCAGCGCCTTCTCCAGCTCGACGCTGTCGAACGAGCCGAGGCCGCCTTCGGAGAGGATCGAGGAGGAGAGAGCCGCGGAGACGTACCGCGCGTCGGTGACCACCGACGTCCCGCCGGGGCTGAAGCCGGTGAGCAGGACCTGGTCGTTCTTGAAGTCGGTCGGCTTCAGGATCACGGTGACGCCGTTCGACAGTCGCCACCTCGTGGCGCCCGCGGAGGCGATCTCGGTCTCGTCAACGAGCGTCGCCGGCTTCGGGGGGGAGGCGACCAGCGGCTCCTGCCGGACGCGATCCACCCATGGATCGATCGGCTTCGCGCGCGCGCGGTCGAAGGCGGCGACGATCTCCTTCTCCTCCGGCAGAGCGATGTCCTTCTTCTCCGGCGCGTTGACGAGGACGACGCGGTTTCGCATCGCTCCCCGGTCGCGGGCGAGCCCGTTGATCTCCTGAAGGGAGATCGTCGGCAGGAAGCGTCGCGCGAGGCCCAGCTCGAACTCGATCCCGGGGGCCGGCTCCCCCTCGAGGAAATGGTCCAGGATCTCGTTCGCGAGGCCCCCCGATTCCTGCTTGTCCCGCTCGTCGTAGGCGCGCTCGTAACCCCGGAGAACGTTCGCCTTGACGCGCTCGAGCTCGGTCGGCGTGAAGCCGTGCTTCTCCACGCGAGCCTGCTCCGTGAGGAGCGCGTCCAGTCCCCGCGCGATCCCCTTCTCCTCCACCGTGGCCCGCTGGAACTCGGCCTCCCGGCTCCTCGTCAGCCGGCTCCCGCTCGAGAAGGCGGAGAGGAAGGGCGGATCGGGCGCCCGTCTCAGCTCGTCGAGGCGGTCGTTCAGCATGAAGTGGTACAGCCTCTCGACGATGGACCGCCGGTAGTCGGCCGCCGTCTCCCCGCTGCGGGGGAGGAGCGTGTCGACTGCGACGCTCGTCGAGGTGGCCTCGGAGTCGGTCGCGACGGCGACGAGCGTCTCGTCGTGGTCCGGCACGGGGAAGACGGTCCGGGCGCGTTCCTTTTTCGGGTTCTTCAGGCCGGCGAAGCGCTTCCGGATCTCGACCTCCATCTTCTCCGGGTCGATGTCGCCGACGGCGATGACGGCCATCAGATCGGGCCGGTACCAGTCGCGGTAGAAGCGACGGATCGTGTCGGGGGAGGCGCTCTCGAGGATCGCCTTCTTGCCGATCGTCAGCCTGTCCGCGTAGCGAGACCCGTGGAAGAGGACGGGGAACTGCCGGTCCCGCATCCGCGCCTCCGCGCCGCGGCCCACCCGCCACTCCTCGATCACGACGCCGCGCTCCTTCTCGATCTGGGTCGTCTCGAAGCTGACGGCGCCGGCCCAGTCCTCGAGGATCAGGAGCGCCCTGTCGACATTCGCGGGGTCGTCTGTGGGGACCAGGATCGTGTAGACGGTCTCGTCGAAGCTGGTGTAGGCGTTGATATCCGGCCCGAAGCGCATCCCCATCCGCTCGAGCGCGTCGACCAGCTCGTGCTTCTTGAAGTGCCGTGTCCCGTTGAAGGCCATGTGCTCGACGAAGTGGGCCAGCCCGAGCTGGTCGTCGTCCTCCAGCGTCGAGCCGGCGTTGACGGCGAGCCACATCTCGGCGCGCTTCTCCGGCCTCGCGTTCCTCCGGATGAAATACGACAGGCCGTTCTCGAGCTTCCCGGACCGGATGGCCCGATCCAGGGGGAGGACGGCCGACGCCTCGATCGTCGCGGGATCCGGAGCGGCGGGCGGGGCGGGCGCCGGCGGGGCCCCCGGGAAGGCCGCGATCGACGAGGCGAAGAGGGTGATAATGAACGAGCCCAGGGCGAGGAGAAGGCGGGATTTCAGGTCGGCTGCCGGTGGAGTCATTGAATTCCTCCGTGTCAAGGCGTCCGACATTACTACGCTGAGCGAACGTGTACCGTCCAGGATGACTTCACAGCGTCTTCCCGCCGTCGCGCGTCAGCCGGCCTGGTGAGAGGCGCCGGCCTCTACCTGCACGTGGCAGGAACATAAGTGCCGACGTCGATGTCGCAGGCGACGAGGCAGTAGAGCTTGTTCCCCTGACTGTAGAAGTAGGGGCCCGCGACGCAACCCGGCGGGGGCGTGAAAGGCGGGCAGACACAGTGCTTGTTCGCGGCGTGAGCGTTCGTGGCCAGGCCAAGGGCGCTCAGCGCCACGACCAAAAAGATCAGGATCGCGACGATCATCGATCGCCTGGATGACCTCATGACCAACCTCCTTTGCCGGTGGGTTTGGACCCGCGGTCCACCTCTCGCGAGAATGATACGCCCACCCGCGGGGGCGGGCCACAGGAACGAGGAACGCCGCTGAGCGCTCGTGTCGGCTGCGCTCCCGCGCATCGAAAAGCGGTACTCTCGCGGCGCGCTGCTCCTGGTGGGGGAACCGGGAGTGGGGTCCGAAGCTGACATGGCTGAACCCGGAGATCAGAGCATGCGCCACGTCCAGGTGAATGACGTCCGCGTCCCGACGTTCGTCTACGGAACCGCGTGGAAGGAGAACGAGACCTCACGGTTGACCCGATTGGCGATCGAAGGGGGCTTTCGCGGGATCGACACCGCGAACCAGCGCCGGCACTATCACGAGGCCGCGGTGGGCGAGGCGATCTCCGAGGCCATCGCCTCCGGCGCGGTCCGGCGGGATGAGCTGTTCCTCCAATCCAAGTTCACCTCCCTCGGCGGCCAGGATCATCGCCTGCCCTACGACGCCGATGCGCCCGTCGCCCTTCAGGTGGAGCAGTCCTTCGCCAGCACCCTCTCGCATTTCGGCGCCGAGTCCCTGGACTCGTACGTCCTGCACGGGCCGACGAGCCGGTACGGGCTGGCCCCCGACGACTGGGAGGCCTGGCGAGCCATGGAGAAACTCCACGCCTCCGGCAAGGCCCGGCTGCTCGGGATCTCGAACGTCACCCTCGAGCAGCTCGCGGCGCTCGTGGCGAAGGCGAAGGTGAAGCCGGCGGTGGTCCAGAATCGTTGCTTCGCGGCGATGGGCTGGGATAGCGCCGTCCGCGAGTTCTGCAAGGGCCTGGGAATTTTGTATCAGGGCTTTTCGCTCCTGACCGCGAACCCGCAGGCCGTGAACCACCGTCGCACGCAGGATCTCGCGCGGAAGTACGGCACGGGCCCGGCCCAGGTGATCTTCCGCTTCGCCCAGCAGGTCGGGATGATCGCGCTCACCGGAACCACTTCGGCCGAGCACATGAAGGACAACCTCGAGGCGTACGGCTTCGAGCTGGAGGCTGACGAAGTCGCCGAATGCGAGCGGCTCCTCGGCTGACGGGACGTCGTCTCAGGTCGCTGATCTCCGGAGGAGAAACCTCCGCGTGACGAGAACGAGCAAGAGGACGACCAACATCGCGGCGAGCGCGGGGATGAGGAGGGCGAGCGCGGACAGAAGGAGCGACCCACACAGCTCCAGGGTGGCAATGACCGGATTGCCGAAGCCTGCTGTCGTCATGGTGGAGAGATGCCTCGTCCCGGCCGTCATGAGCTG
>JACPZX010000073.1 GCA_016195325.1 Acidobacteriota bacterium | reverse complement strand
GTACGGGCGGCCGTCGCGGGCGATGACGGTGACGCTGCCCGAGGACGTGATCGCGCGTCTTGGCGTCATCGATGCCGATCTGGGACGGGCGATCGTCACGGTGGCGGAACAGCGCGGCACGGCCCACGCCGTCCTCGCCGCCGAGAAGCTCCTTCGCCGCGAGACGGGGACGCTCCTCGTCCTGAACGGCGACGTGCCGCTCGCCCGCCCGGAGACGCTGCGAGCCCTCCTCGCGCATCACGCCCGGACGCGCGCCTCCTTCACAGTCCTGACGACGAGGCTCGACGCGCCGGCAGGCTACGGGCGCATCCTGCGCTCGCGGAGCGGGGCGCTCGACGCGATCTGCGAGCAGGCCGACATCGCGGGGCGCCGGGAGATCGAGGAGGTGAAGGAGATCAACGCCGGGCTCTACTGCGCCGAGGTCTCCGGGCTCTTCGGCGCGCTGAGGGCCACCTCGACGCGCAACGCGCAGAAGGAGTACTACCTTCCCGATCTGGTCTCGGTCCTTCGGGCGCAGGGCCGGCGCGTCGAGGCGATGCTGCACCCGATGGCCGGCGAGGTGCTGGGGATCAACACGCGCGCGGATCTTGCGCGGGCCGAGAAAGCCCTCTTCCGGCGCAAGGCCGAGGAGCTGATGATCGCCGGGGTCACGCTGATCGATCCCGAGACCACCTACGTCGAGGCTTCCGTCCGCATCGCCCCCGACACCACTCTGCACCCGAACGTCACGCTCTCGGGGACGACGACCCTGGGCGAAGGATGCGTCGTGCACTCGGGGACGCGCATCGCCGACTCGGCGATCGGGGCGGGATCGACGATCCTCGATCACTGCGTCATCGTGGACGCTCGCGTCGGCAGGTCGGCGCGCATCGGCCCGTTCGCGCACCTCAGGCCGGGGAGCGAGCTCGGCGAGGAGGTCCACGTCGGCAACTTCGTCGAGACCAAGAAGGCGAGGCTTCGGGATCGCGCCAAGGCGAACCACCTCGCGTACCTCGGCGACGCCGAGATCGGCCGCGACGTGAACGTCGGCGCGGGGACGATCACCTGCAACTACGACGGCTGGGAGAAGCACCGGACGGTGCTCGGCGACGGCGTCTTCATCGGGAGCGACACGCAGCTCGTCGCCCCGGTGCGGGTCGGCAAGGGGGCCTTCGTGGGCGCCGGGTCCACGATCACCCGGGACGTCCCGGACGGCGCGCTCGCCCTCTCGCGCGTGAAGCAGCAGACCATCCTCGGCTGGGCCGTGAGAAAGCGGGAAGAGATGGCGGCGCGGCACGGCAAGATTTCGAAAGCCAAGCGCCCGAAGCGGCGTTGAATTCAAGGAGAATCGAGGTCCACCCATGTGCGGGATCATCGGCTACATCGGCGACAAGCAGGTCGTCCCCGTCATCCTCGACGGCCTGAGGCGGCTCGAGTACCGCGGTTACGATTCGGCGGGGATCGCCGTCGTGGACCACGGCGAGCTGAAGCTCCGCCGCAGCGCGGGAAAGCTGCGCGACCTCGAGGAGTCGCTCGCCGCCTCGCCGATCGCGGGCACCTTCGGCCTGGGGCACACGCGCTGGGCCACGCACGGGCGGCCGACCGAGGAGAACGCGCACCCGCACCGCGACTGCAAGGGGCGGATCGTCGTCGTCCACAACGGCATCATCGAGAACTACATGCAGCTCAAGGAGTCGCTCGCGGCGAAGGGGCACCGCTTCGTCACCGAGACCGACACCGAGATCATCGCGCACCTGATCGAGGAGCATCACACCGGAGCGCTCGAGGACGCCGTCCACAAGAGCCTCGGCATGCTGAAGGGGGTGTACGCGCTGGCGGTCCTGAACGTCACCGAGCCCGGGAAGCTCGTCGCCGCGCGACGGGGTCCTCCGCTCATCGTGGCCTACGGCGATCGCGAGTTCTTCATCGCCTCCGACATCACGGCGGTCCTTCACCATACCCGGGACGTCGTCTCCCTCGACGACGACGAGATGGCGGTCGTGACGGCCGCCGGCGTCACGATCGTCGACGCGGCGGGCCGCCGGGTCGAGAAGAGGCCGCAGCGCGTGACGTGGGACCCGATCATGGCCGAGAAGGGCGGCTACAAGCATTTCATGCTCAAGGAGATTCACGAGCAGCCCCGGGCCATCCGCGACACCCTCTCGGGAAGGCTCTCTCTCGAGGGGGGGCGCGTCTATCTCGACGAGATCGCGCTCTCGGCGGCCGAGCTCAAGGGGGTCCGCAAGATCAACCTGCTCGCGTGCGGCACCTCGTGGCACGCGGCCCTCGTCGGGAAGTTCCTCATCGAGAGGCTCGCGCGCGTTCCCGTCGAGGTCGACACCGCCAGCGAGTTCCGTTACCGCGACCCGATCGTCGATGCCGGAGTCCTCACCGTCGTCATCTCGCAGTCGGGGGAGACGGCCGACACCCTCGCGGCCCAGCGCGAGGCGCGCGCGCGCGGCTCGAAGAGCCTCGCCATCTGCAACGTCGCCTCGAGCATGATGACGCGCCAGGCCGACGGCGTGATCCTCACGCACGCCGGCCCCGAGATCGGCGTCGCCTCCACGAAGGCCTTCACCGCGCAGCTCACCGCGCTCCACCTCCTCGCGGTTCATCTGGGGCGCGTCCGGGGCGTCCTCGACGAGAAGGACGGCCGGGGCCACCTCGAGGCCCTCACGCGCGTCCCCGCACAGATCGAAGGGCTCCTCGCGACGGAGCCCGCCATCGAGGAGATCGCGAAGCGCTTCTTCCGGGTGAAGGACTTCCTCTTCCTCGGCCGCGGCGTGAACTACCCGATCGCGCTCGAGGGGGCCCTGAAGCTGAAGGAGATCTCCTACATCCACGCGGAGGGATACCCCGCTGGTGAGATGAAGCACGGCCCCATCGCGCTCATCGACGAGAACCTCCCGGTGGTCACGCTCGCCGCGAAGGATCACGTCTACGAGAAGATGCTCGGCAACATCGAGGAGGTGAAGGCGCGCGAGGGGATCGTCATCGCCGTCGCGGCCGAGGGGTGCGACGAGGTGAGCCGCAGGGCCGATCACCTGATCCGCGTCCCCGCCGCCGGCGATCTCGTCACCCCGATTCTCATGGTGGTGCCGCTCCAGCTCCTCGCGTACCATATCGCCCTCAGACGCGGGTGCGACGTCGACCAGCCGCGCAATCTCGCCAAGAGCGTGACGGTCGAGTGATCCCCCCGGGGGTGCGTTGGATCTCCTCAAGGATCTCAACGAAGAACAGCGGCGCGCGGTCGAGCTGACCGACGGGGCCATCCTGGTCCTCGCGGGAGCGGGGTCGGGGAAGACCCGCGTCCTGGTCCACCGCATCGCGCACACCCTTCACCTCGGCCTCGCCGCCCCCGACGAGATCGTCGCCGTCACCTTCACCAACAAGTCGGCCGCCGAGATGAAAGAGCGCATCGCCCGCCTCCTCGGGGAGGGGAGCGCCCCCGACAGGGTCGGCACCTTCCACTCACTGTGTCTCAGGATGCTCAGGCGCGAGGCCCCCCGTCTCGGCTATCGCGACGGCTTCCAGATCTTCGACACGGAGGACTCCCTCCGCCTGGTGAAGGAGAGCCTCAAGGAGCTGGTGTCGGGAGACCAGACGGCGACCCCCGGCGACGTCCTGCGGCGCATCAGCTCCGCGAAGAACCTCGGCGTGGATCCCGACTCGGGCGAGGAGCACTGGCGCGGGCCGCAGGGACCGCTCCACGCCAGGGTGTACGCCGCCTACCAGTCGGGGCTGAGGCGGATGAACGCCATGGACTTCGACGATCTCATCCTGAACGTGATCCGCCTCTTCGCCGAGCACCCCGACCGCGCGCGCCTCTGGGCGGGGACGTGCCGCTACCTCCTCGTGGACGAGTACCAGGACACGAACCCCCCGCAGTACCGCCTCGTGCGGGCCCTCGCCGCCGTCCACGGCAACCTCTGCGTCGTCGGCGACGAGGATCAGTCGATCTACCGCTTCCGCGGGGCCGACATCGGGAACATCCTCTCGTTCCAGAAGGATTTTCCGGGGACGACCGTCGTGAAGCTCACGCAGAACTACCGCTCGACCGGATCGATCCTCGCCGCCGCGAACTCCCTCGTGAGGAACAACACGCAGCGCATCGGCAAGGAGCTCTGGACGGCGGCGGGGCGCGGCGACAAGGTGAAGCTCGCGATCCTTCCCGGCGATCGCGAGGAGGCCGCCTTCATCGTGCGCGTGATCCAGGAGTGGCGGCGCACGGCGCGGCTCGAGGAGGCGGCGATCCTCTACCGCACGAACGCGCAGAGTCGCCTCTTCGAGGAGGCGCTGATCTCGGCGGGGGTGCCGTACCGGATCTACGGGAGCCTGAGGTTCTACGACCGGAAGGAGATCCGCGATTTGATGGCGTATTTGAAGCTCGCGGTGAACCCGAGCGACGACGTCGCCTTCCGCCGCGTCATCAACGTCCCGGCCCGGGGTCTCGGGGCCGTCGCGCTCGAGGCGATCGACGCGGCGGCGGCCGCGGGGAGAACGAGCCTCCACGACGGGTGCCGCGCCGCGATCGAGTCGAAGGCGCTCGCGGCGAAGGCGGCGGCCTCGGCCGGGGCGTTTCTCGCGGTGCTCGAGTCGGTGAGGGGGAAACTCGCCGGCGGCTCCCCCGGCGAGATCCTGAGGCAGCTCATCCGCGGGGTCGACTACACCGAGCACCTGAAGCGCACCGAAGGGTCCGAGGCCGACGCGCGCCTCGAGAACGTCGAGCAGCTCGTGGACGCCGCCGCCGAGTCGGCCGGGGAGGGCGGGCTCCAGGAGTTCCTCGACCGCGCCTCGCTCGTCAGCGAGTCGGAGTCCGCCCAGGGGACGGGCGGCGCGAACCTCATGACCTTGCACAGCGCGAAGGGGCTCGAGTTCGACCTCGTCTGCCTCGTGGGGATGGAGGAGGGGCTCTGCCCCCACGCGCGCACCCTCGACGCCGCCGACGAGATCGAGGAGGAGCGCCGCCTGGCGTACGTCGGGATGACGCGCGCGAGGAAGCGCCTCCACGTCACCGCCGCGCGGACGCGCCGGACCTTCGGGGAAATCGCCCCGGCAGCCATCTCCCGCTTTCTTGGCGAGATCGGCGACGAGAACGTGGAGGAGGTCTTCACCTCTCCCGCGGCCGGGACGTCGTGGGGGCGAAGCGCCCTCGCGGGCGGCGGGGGCGCCGGGGGAGGAGGAGGTGCGCGATGGGCGGCGCGGCCGAGGCGCGAGGTGGCGCTCGGCGACGAGGACGTGAGCCGCGAAGCAGCCGACGACGGAGCGGCCCCCGACGACGACGCGGCCGAGGGGGGCGAGGTCCCGTCGTTCCGGGTCGGCGCCCGCGTGCGCCACGATCAGTTCGGCCTCGGCGAGGTCCTCCTCGTGGAGGCGGCCGACGAGGGGCAGAAGCTCACGGTGCGCTTCGGCGGCCGCACTCGAAAGCTCCTCACCCGGTACGCGCACCTGACGCGGGTCGGCTCCTGACATGGGGGCCGCCGATCCCGAGATCTCCGTCGTCATCCCCTGCCTGAACGAGCGCGCCACGATCGGCGTCTGCGTGACCAAGGCGATGGGCGCCTTCAACCGTCTCGGCATGACCGGCGAGGTGGTCGTCGCCGACAACGGCTCGACCGACGGCTCGCGCGAGGTCGCCGCGGCGGCCGGCGCGCGCGTGATCCTGGAGGAGCGGAAGGGATACGGCTCAGCCCTTCTCGCCGGCTTCGCGCAGGCGAAGGGGCGGTACCTCGTCATGGGGGACGCCGACGACACGTACGACTTCAAAGACCTCGAGGGGTTCGTCCGCCCGCTGACGGCGGGGTCCGACCTGGTCATGGGCGATCGGCTCCACGGCGCGGTCGAGCCGGGGGCGATGCCATGGCATCACCGTCACGTCGGCGTGCCGATCCTCTCGTTCATCCTCAACCGCCTCTTCGGGGCGAAGATTCGGGACGCGCACTGCGGCATGCGGTCGATCACGCGCGAGGCGTACGCGAAGCTGAAGCTCCGCACCACGGGGATGGAGTTCGCCTCCGAGATGCTCATCCGCGCGGCGCGCGCGCGCCTCCGCATCGCGCAGATCCCCATCGTGCTGCACAGGGGGGGGCGCCCGGGAAGGCCGCACCTCCGGTCGTTCCGCGACGGCTGGCGCCACCTCAAGATGATGTTCATGCTGAGCCCCACGCATCTCTTCCTGATCCCCGGGCTCACCCTCTTCGCGGCCGGGGCGGCGCTGGTCGCCCTCCTCGCGGCCGGGCCGATCCACGTGGCGGGTCACCTCGTGGACTACCATTTCATGATCCTGGGATCGCTGATGGCGGTGCTGGGGTGGAACGTCACCACGATCGGCCTCTTCGCGCGCATCTACGCGCTGGTCGAGGGGCTCGAGGAGGAAGACCCCCTGCTCCCACGGCTCTTCAAGGTCTTCAACCTCGAGCGCGGCCTCCTGGCCGGCGCGGCGACCTTTCTCGCCGGCCTGGCGATCGAATCGTCGATCCTCGTCGAGTGGCTCCGGAAGGACTTCTCGTTCGGAGGCGAGATCCGCGTGCGGCCGGCGATCCTCGGCCTCACCATGATGGTGATCGGCGCGCAGGCCTTCTTCGCCTCGTTCTTCTTCTCGATCCTCGGAACCGAAAGGCGACGGGGCTGATGGCCGGCCGCCGCTTCCTCGCGACCCTCCTCGCCGTCTGCGCCCTGGGAGGCGCCCTCAGGCTCTGGCACCTGTCGTCGATTCACGGCACCCCCTTCTACGATTTCGACGCCACGTGGGCCTCGTCGGACATGAACGCCAACCTCTCGTGGGCCCATCACGTCGCCTCCGGAGACTGGCTCGATCGAAACGCGTGGCGCCCTCATTTCACGTGGCAGGACAACGTCGCCGACGCTGAGACCTGGGAGAGGTGGCTCGGCCCCTCGACGTACTACCAGCCGCCGCTCTACACGTACCTCGTCGCCCTCTCGATCCGCGGGACCGGGGGGGTGGACGCGTGGCGCTTCCTCCAGACTCTTCTGGGCGCCGTGAACATCCTGTTGGTCGGCCTCCTCGCGCGCAGGTTCTTCGGCCCCGCGGCCGGCATCGTCGCGGCGCTCTTCGTCGCGGGGTACGCCCCGTTCATCCTGTACGACTCGGAGCTGCTGCGCGGGACGCTCGTCATCACGCTGAACACCGCGGCCCTCCTCGCCCTCTCGGCCACCCCCGTGAAGGAGTCCCGGGGGAGATGCATCCTCGCGGGGGCTCTCCTCGGCGCCGCGTATCTCTGCGACAGCGCCGTCATCACCTTCCTTCCCCTCGCCTTCATCTGGGCGATCTGGATTCGCCCCGGAGCCCCGGCCGGGCGCGGGCGCGAGGCGGCCTGGATCGCGGCGGGGCTCGCCGCGGCGCTGCTCCCCCTCGTGGCGCGCAACCTCGTCGTCGGCGCACCGATCCTCTCCTCGACGACCCGCGCCCCGCTCGCCTTCGTGATGGGGAACGCCCCCGACAGCCGCCCCGTCGGTGCGGTCATCCCCCAGGGCACGGAGGAGATCCTCAAGGCGAGCGACTACAAGGTCCTGGGGACAATCCTCGCGACGATCGGCGCCTACCACGGCGCGATCGGCGACCTCGCCCTCAAGCAGTGGGAGAAGCTCTCGGGCCTCTGGAACGCCTACGAGGTCCCCGACAACCCCTCGTTCTACTACGCCGCCCTCCACTCGCCCGTGCTCACGTGGGGGCTCAGGTTCAGCTGCGTCGGGGGGCTCGGGCTCGCCGGGATGCTCCTCGCCGCCCGGCGAGCGCGCGAGTCGTCGCTCCTGTACCTGTACCTCGCGTCGGTCCTCGCCCTCTTCCTTCTGGCCCACGTCGTCTCGCGTTACCGCCAGCCGCTCGTGATTCCGCTCGCGATCTTCGCCGGCCTCGCGCTCACCGAAGGGGCGCGCGCGCTCGCGGCCCGGCGCTGGGGCGCGGCGGCGGCGGTCCTCGGCGGGGCGACGGCCCTCTCCTTCGCGCTCCCCTCCACCCCGCCTCCCGGCTACCGCTACTACCGTCCCTCGGAATTCGTGATCGCGGCGGACGCCCTCGAGCAGAAGGGGGAGGTGACGCTCGCCTCGAAGGAGCTTCGCCAGGCGCTGGCGCTCGCGAACGGCGAGAACGTCCCGGACACCGAGAGGGTGAAGCTGAACCTCGCCCTCGGTGAGCTGTTCCTGAGGCACGAGCGGTACCCGGAGGCTCTCTCCGCCTTCCGCGACGTCCTCGACGACGAGGGCGACAACGCCGAGGCGCTCATCGCCGTGGGCGGTATCCACCACGACACCAATCAGCCGATGGAGGCCCTCTCCACGCTCATGCGCGCCGAGCAGGTGAGCCCCGACAACGCCGAGGTCGAGGCGCGCCTCGGCCACCTGCTGTGGGTCACTTTCCACGACGGCGCCGCGGCCCTCCCGCACCTCCGGAAGGCGCTCGACCTCGCGCCGAACTCGCCGGCCGCCGCCGATCTCAGCGCCTGGGCCACCCAGGCCGGCGCCGCGAGCGGCAAGACTCCCTGACGTCGGTCCTCAACCGAAGGACTGGGTCACCAGCTCCCACAGCGCAAGAGGAAGTCCGATCAGGCCGAGGAGGACGAGGCACGCCCGCGCGCGACCCACGGTCGCCCATCTGAGGGGTCTCACGAGCGGGAAGAGGAGCGGGAGGATCGGGAGGAGGTACCGTCCCTGGAACCCACGGATGATCGGTGCCTGGTATCCCGTCCACTGGATGTAGAGCAGCGCCATCGTCAGCGTGAAGCACGCGGAGAAGACCGCGACGCACCACGCCTGGACGCGCCACGAGTACGGAGTACGGGGTTTGGTCGGGTCGAGGGCGAATGCGCCGATCAGCAGCAGACCGAGCACGAGGTAGGCGGCGACGGGGAGGTGGATGCTCATGTGGCCCATCTCCGCGATCGCTCCGACGGCGGCGCGGGGGATGAACGGGGTCGTGAGGACCGTGTCCAGGAGGACCTTCGCGAAGGCGAGCGGATGCTGGAGGACGAACGTCGTCTGCCCGTCGGGGAAAGCGTCTCCTCCCCACGTCCGATATCGGGCCCCGGCGAAGAACGACGTCTTCACCAGCCACATCCATCCCAGCCCGGCCACCATCGAGGGGAGGACGATCGCCGAGACCGAGATCCAGCGGCGCTTCCGTGATCCGAAGCGGGACGTGGGGATCGCCAGCGCGAGGAGCGCGAGCGGGGCGTAAGCTCCCTTGGTAGAAGCGACGGCGACGGCGAGGAAGGAGAGTCTCACGATTTCGCGTAGTGATACTGGTCTCCCTCCCTCCCTCCCTCCCTCCCTCCCTCCGCTGTCCATCAGCCCTGCATCGTGCGACGTGAACGTGCGGAATAACTCGGCGACGAAGAGGAAGGCGACACCCATCGTGATGGCGTCGGCGTTGACAAAGCTGCTGAAGAAGAGACTCGTCGGAAGGATTGCGATGGCGGCGAGAGCGAATCGTTGCGATGGGAACCGCCGGATCGCAAGCCACGCGAGCAGCAGCCAGCCGATCAGGCCCGCGAGCCTGGACGCGTACAGCAGCGCGAGGGGCGATGCACCCGCCGCCGCTCCG
>JACPZX010000072.1 GCA_016195325.1 Acidobacteriota bacterium | reverse complement strand
CTACACCTTCGTCGACGCCGCGGACCCCGGCGCGTGGGCGAAGGCCAGGCGCCCCACGACGCGCCTCTTCCTGGTGGAGACGATCGCGAACCCTCTGATGCGCGTCCCGAGGCTGCGCGAGGTCGTCGACTTCGCGCGCCGTGAGCGGCTGACGACGCTCATCGACAACACCTTCGCGAGCCCGGTGAATTTCCGCCCGATCCCCTTCGGCTTCGATCTGGCCTTCCACAGCGCGACAAAGTACCTCAACGGCCATTCCGATCTGGTCGCGGGGTGCGTCGTCGGCCGGAAGGAGCTCGTCGACCGCGTCCGCCACACGCTGAACCACTTCGGCGGATCGCTCGATCCGCATGCCGCATTCCTCCTCGCGCGCGGCCTCAAGACGCTCGCCCTGCGGGTGCGGGCCCAGAACGCGACGGCGACGGCCCTCGCGCGGTTCCTTTCGGCGCACCCGAGCGTGCTCGCCGTCAACTATCCGGGTCTCGAGAGCCATCCCGATCACGCGCACGCGCGCGAGGCCCTGTCGGGTTTCGGCGGCATGCTGAGCGTGCGTCTGAAGGGGGGCGAGGAGGCGGCTGAGCGCCTGCTCAGGTCGGTGACGATCGCCTACGCGGCGCCGAGCCTCGGAGGCGTCGAGACGCTCATCACGCGGCCGGCCCTGACCTCGCACGCCGGAATGAGCCGCGCGGATCGCGAGCACGTGGGGGTGACCGACGATCTCGTCCGCATCAGCTGCGGAATCGAGCACGCCGAAGATCTCATCGAGGATTTCGGGAGGGCGCTCGAGGCGTGATCCCGAGGACCCGCCGGGCGCGGTGTTTGGTCTCAACGCTTCCACACTCACGAGGAATTCGGATGTCTCGCAACACACCCGTTTTCACCGTCTGCCTGTTATCGCTCCTGACACTCACCCCGCACTCTCAGCCCGTTCGACGCATTCCTGCTCGCCAAACTCCAAGCCTTCCGAGAACTCCGCGACCAGATTCGACGGACAGAATCGCGCGAGTCGAGCGCGGCCTCGGAGCTCCAGTCAGAATCACGGGGCGTACGGCTGCTCGCTTCAGCCTGATCGACCGGATGGCGTTCTACAAAGTGCCGGGCGTCAGCGTCGCAGTCATCAGCAACTGGTCGATCGACTGGGCACACGGATACGGTGTCAAGGAAATCGGCACGAATGAGGCGGTGACCACCGACACTCTTTTTCAGGCGGCATCCATCAGCAAGCCCGTGACGGCTCTGGCGGCGTTGCGTCTGGTTCAGGATGGCAGGCTCTCCCTGGATGACGACGTGAACAAGACACTCGTTTCGTGGAAGCTCCCTGACAGCGAGTTCGCGAGAGATGAGAAAGTAACGTTGCGCCGTTTGTTGAGTCACAGTTCGGGAATCACCAACTCCAGCGTCGGAACCTATACGCCCGACCAGACGGTTCCTGGTCTGCTGGAGATTCTTGGTGGGACGGCACAGTCAAAGACGCCGGCGCTCCAGGTGTCATTTGTTCCGGGTAGTCGCTGGCAGTACTCGGGTGGAGGCTACAGCGTTCTGCAACAACTACTGATGGACACCTCGGGTGAGGCGTTCAGCGAGCTGATGCAGAAGATCGTGTTGATTCCGATTGGGATGAACCACAGTTTCTTTCAACAACCTCTTTCTCGGGATCTGTCGGGATTTGCCGCCAGCGGACACGACCGCGACGGAGAGATGCTCGCCGGCAGGTGGCGGGTCTTCCCCGAAATGGCCGCGGCGGGACTCTGGACGACGCCAAGTGACCTGGCGCTGTTTGAGATTGAAATTGAAACCTCGGCGTTGGGCCGCTCCCACAAGGTGCTGTCGACGGACATGACGCGACAGATGCTCACGCGACAAGCAGGCCATTGGGGGTTGGGCCTTGATCTTGGAATCGAGGGTGAAGCGTCGAGCTTCAATCACAGTGGATGGAATGATGGCTACCGTTCCTTTCTGATCGCGTTCAGTCAGACAGGCCAGGGCGCGGTCGTCATGACGAACGGTGACAGTGACGGTGGCCGGTTTGTGCTCGAGATCATCCGGAGCATCGCCGACGAGTATGAATGGCCGCTCTACGGCACCCGAGAACACGTTCTCACTGTGATGGATGAGAAGACCAGCAAGGAGTATGTGGGCGAGTATCAGTTTGCGCCGAGCGTGAATTTCATGGTGACGCTTGATGGCGGCAGGCTGTTCATTCTCGCTCCACCGCTGGGCAGCCAACCCGTTGAGCTCTATCACGAAGCAGGCGCAGAGTTCTTCGTCACGGTCGACAATGTGACCTTCACGTTTGTCAGAGATGAACATGGCCTGGTGACCGAGATGATCGTTCGTCCGCCAGATCAGACCGTGCGGGCCAAGAAGGTCAGATGAATCGCTCGAGGCGTAGGGGCGGGCCCGAAGAACGTCACTCCATGTCGAGCGTGACGTAGTAGCTGTTGCGGCCCCGCGCGACCTTGAGGAGGAGGGAGCCCCGCCCGACCATCCTGGGAACGGCGGCGCGGAGCGTCGTCATCTCGTGCAGGGTCGTGCCGTCAATCTGGCGGAGGACGTCCCCCTCCTCGAGCCCGGTCGCGTGCGCGTGGCTCCGCACCCGGACCCGCGTGACGATCACCCCCTCGGGCGGAAGCTGCGGGTACTGCGCGCGCATCGCCGGCGAGATGTCCGCGAGATCCACGCCGACCTGGTCCGACAGGTAGGCCTCGGCCAGCCCGGGAGGGAACTCCCCCACCGTCAGCGACGCCGCGCGGTTCTCCGAGCCCCGGTAGAACGCGAGCGAGACGCCGTCTCCGGTACGGAGCCCCGACACGGCGGCATCGAAGTCCTCATGGCTTTCGATCTTCGCGGTCGCCATCTGGACGATGACGTCCCCCTCCACGATCCCCGCGCGCTCGGCGGGGGAGCCCGGGTAGACCCTGCGGACCGCCGCCCCGGCGGGAAGGCCCGCGCCGTCGAGGTCGACCATCGCGGGCACGGTGCGCACGTCGAGGCCGAGCCACGCACCGCGGACCTCTCCGTAGCCCAGCATGTCCGCGAAGACCTTGCGGGCGCGGTCCGCCGGAATCGCGAGCGAGACCGCGGGGCCGTCGATGTGAAGGGACGTGCTCACGCCGACGAGCTCCCCCTTCAACGTGAGAAGCGGCCCGCCGCTGTTTCCGGCGCTCACCGCGGCGTCGGTCTGGATGAAGTCTCCATCGACGCGCCCGCCCGCGCGCACCTGCCGGTGGAGCGATGAGACGACGCCCACGGCGATGGTCCTCCCCGGACCCTCCTGGGTGTTGCCGAGCGCGATCACCCTCTGACCCACGGCGAGATCGCTCGAGCGGCCGAACGGGATCGACGGAAAGTCCGCGCCTCCCTCTATCTTGAGGACCGCGAGGTCCGACGTGGGGTCGGTCCCCACGACCTCGGCCGGCAGCCTTCGCCGGTCGGCGAGGCGGACGAAGATCTTCGTGCCGCGGAGAATCACGTGCTCGTTCGTGAGCACGTACCCGCGGGCGTCGACGAGGACGCCGGACCCGAGCGAGCCCGTTGCCGCGGCTCCGGAGGGATCCACGTCGAAGAGGGACCCGAACACGGCCTGGAGAAACGTCCGGTGAAACGGGTTGTCGACCTTCTCCTCGGTCGAGACGTTGACGACGGCGGGCCCGGCCGTCTGCGCCACCTGGACGATGGGGCGGGCCGGCGGCGCCTCCTCCTGCGCGACGGCGGTGGCGGAAAGAGCGGCCGCGAGCAGAGCTCCCGAGGAGGCGACGAGAACCCTCACTCCCCGGGGCGTCATGGGATGGCGGCGCGCGATCAGCGCTGGCCGAGGAGGCGGGCGATGCGCTCTTCCAGGGGAGGGTGCGTGCTGAAGATGTTCATCAGCGCCCGGCCCGAGAAGGCATTGACGATGTAGAGGTGCCCGACCGCCGGGCTGGTCTGCATCGGTGGAACTCTCCCCGACGCCTGCCCGAGCTTTCGGAGCGCGCTGGCGAGTCCGTCGGGGTGGCCGGCGAGCGTCGCGCCCGAGGCGTCCGCCTCGTACTCGCGGCTCCGGCTGACGGCGAGCTGGATCAGGGTCGCCGCGATCGGGGCGAGGATGGCCGTCACGAGGAGAGCGATCGGGTTCGGCCCCCGGTCGTTGTCGCGGCCCCCGTACCCTCCGAGGAAGGCTCCCCATTGGGCGACGTGCGCCAGCACCATGATCGCCCCGGCGAGCGTGGCGGCGTGATCGGGGCTCCGCCCCGTCGCGAAGGCGTTCGGCGACGGCCCGTCGATGTAATAGATGCGCGGCATCGGCATCCCGGCCTTCTGCGTCAGGTTCGCCACGATCGAGAAGACCTCGGGGGCGTCGATCGGCTGGATCTCCTTCGCACCGTGCATCGCGAGGACGATCCTGTCGGAGAACCAGTACGAGACGAAGTTCATCACCGCGGCGACGCCGAGGGCCATGACCATGCCGCTGCGCCCGCCGAAGACGTTGCCGAAGACGACGATGAGGCCGGTCAGCAGCCCGAGCAGGAAGACGGTCTTGATCGAATTCATGGTGTCACTTCACCTCGACTTTGATCTGGCGGGGCCGCGTCTCGGCCTTCTTCGTCAGCACGACCTCGAGCACTCCGTCCTTGTGTGTCGCGTGCACCGCCGCCTGATCGACGCTGCCGGGGAGCCGGAAGGTGCGGTGGAACGAGCCATAGGCTCGCTCGATCCGGTGGAAGTCCTCCTGGCTCTTCTCCTTGTCGAACTTCCGCTCACCGCGGATGATGAGCGTGCCGTCCTCGATGCGCAGGTCGATGTCCTTCTGGTCGATTCCCGGAAGGTCGGCCTTCAGCACGACCTTCTCGTCCGTCTCGTACACGTCGACCGCGGGGGTCCACGATCCCATGGGAAACTCCTGGTCGGTGGCGCGGCTTCGCGTCAGCGAGTCCTCGAAGAGCTTGTTCATGCGTTCCTGGAGCGTGGTCATGTCCCGGAACGGGTCCCACCTGGAGAGCGCCATGGCGTTTTCTCCTCTTCAGATCGGAAAAGTGTGTCGGGGTGTCGTCGTTTGGGGGAACTCGCCGGAGACGCGGGGATTATACGCGGGGTCTTTCGGCGCTTCAAGGCTCCCTCCCGGCGGCCTTCTCGCCTTCCTCCCTGCGGAGCACGAGCGCGCCGTCCTCGCCCGCGTCGGCGACAATCGTGTCGCCCTCCGCGAACGCTCCCTCGAGCAGGCGGGACGCGAGCGCGTTCTCGAGGCGCCTCTGGATGACGCGCTTCAGAGGCCGCGCGCCGAACTCGGGATCGAACCCCTCGCGCGACAGCTCCTCCGCCGCGGCTTCGGTGATCGTCAGGGAGATGCCGCGGTCGTCGAGCGAGCGACGCAGCCTCGCGATCTGGAGATCGACGATGCGCCGGATCGACTCGCGCGCGAGCGGCCGGAAAACGACGATCTCGTCGATCCGGTTCAGGAACTCCGGCCGGAAATGGGCGCGGAGCGCCTCCTGCACCCCGGGCGCCGCGTCGGCGCCCCGAGCGGCGGCCTGCCGGATCATCTCTCCAGCCAGGTTCGACGTCATCACGATCACCGCGTTGCGGAAGTTCACGGTGCGCCCCTTCCCGTCGGTCAGGCGCCCGTCGTCGAGGATCTGCAGCAGGATGTTGTGCACGTCGGGATGCGCCTTCTCGATCTCGTCGAGGAGAACGACGGCGTACGGCCTCCTCCGGACCGCCTCGGTGAGCTGCCCCCCTTCGTCGTATCCCACGTACCCCGGAGGCGCGCCCACGAGCCGGGACACCGCGTGCTTCTCCATGTACTCCGACATGTCGAGTCGCACCATCGCCCGCTCGTCGTCGAAGAGGAACTCGGCGAGAGCGCGCACGAGCTCGGTCTTGCCCACACCGGTGGGGCCCATGAAGAGGAACGAGCCGATGGGGCGGTTCGGATCGGAGATTCCCGCGCGCGAGCGCCTCAGCGTGCTCGCCACGACGGCGATCGCCTCATCCTGGCCCACGACGTGGCGCCTGAGGTGGTCCTCCATCCTGAGGAGCTTCGCGATCTCGCCCTCGAGGACTTTCGACACCGGGACGCCCGTCCATCGCGCGACGACCTCGGCGATGTCCTCCGCCTCGACCTCCTCCTTCAGCATCCGGCCGCTCCGCTGCACGACCGCGAGCCGGGCGTTCGCGGCGTCGAGATCCTTCGCGAGGGCTCCGATCGTGCCGTAGCGGATCTCGGCGACCTTGCCGAAGTCTCCCTCGCGCTCGGCCTTCTCCTCGGCGAGGTGCGCCCCCTCAATCTTCTCCTTCAGCGCGCGGATCCGCGCGATGGCCTCCTTCTCGGTCGTCCATCTCGCTTTCAGCGAGGAGGCCGCCTCCTGGAGGCCGACGATCTCCCCCCCGATCTTCGAGAGCCTCTCCTTCGATGCGTCGTCCTTCTCCTGGCTCAGCGAGAGGCGTTCGATCTCGAGCTGGGCGAGACGTCGCTGGAGATCGTCGATCTCGGAAGGCATCGAATCGATCTCCATGCGCAGGCGGGAGGCCGCCTCGTCGACGAGGTCGATGGCCTTGTCCGGGAGGAAACGATCCGTGATGTAGCGATTCGACAGCGTCGCCGCAGCGACGATCGCGCCGTCCTGAATCCTCACGCCGTGGTGAACCTCGTACCGCTCCTTGAGGCCGCGGAGGATCGCGATGGTGCTCTCGACGTCGGGCTCCGATACGAGAACGGGCTGAAACCTCCGCTCGAGCGCCTTGTCCTTCTCGATGTACTTCTGGTACTCGGCGAGCGTGGTCGCGCCCACGCACCGCAGCTCGCCGCGCGCGAGCATCGGCTTGAGCATGTTCGAGGCGTCGATGGATCCTTCCGCCGCCCCGGCGCCGACGAGCGTGTGCAGCTCGTCGACGAAGAGGATGATGTCGCCGTTCGCCGCCTCGATCTCGCCGAGGACGGCCTTCAGACGATCCTCGAACTCGCCGCGGTACTTCGTTCCCGCGACGAGGGCCGCGAGGTCGAGCTGCACGAGCCGGCGGTTCCGCAGACTCTCGGGGACGTCGCCGTTGATGATGCGTCGCGCCAGCCCCTCGACGATGGCGGTCTTGCCGACTCCCGGCTCACCGATGAGAACCGGGTTGTTCTTGGTGCGCCGCGCGAGCACCTGCATGACTCGGCGGATCTCCTCGTCGCGCCCGATGACGGGGTCGAGCCTTCCCTTGCGCGCCAGCTCGGTCAGGTCTTTTCCGTACCGCTTGAGGGCCTCGTACTTGCTCTCGGGCTCGGGATCGGTCACCCGATGCGATCCGCGCACGCTCTTGAGGGCGTCGAGCAGATGGCGCGGGCTCGCTCCCGCGAGCGTCAGGAGGCGCGCGGCCTCGCTTCCCCGGAGCCCGGCCAGCGAGAGGAGGAGATGCTCGGTGGAGACGTACTCGTCCTTGAATCCGTCCGCGACCTTGACCGCGTCATCGAGCGCCGCGCCGAGCTCCTGCGAGATCGCAGGCTCGGACATCGCGCCGCCGGTGGCGCGGGGGAGCCTGTCGAGGTGCTTGCGGACGGCGGCCGTCACCTCCTCGGGGCGGGCGCCGATCCTCTCCAGAAGGGAGCCCGCGATCCCGTCGGGCTGGGCCAGAAGGGCGAGCAGGAGATGCTCGGCGCGGGTCTCGGGGTGTCCTGCCGACCGGGCGGAGGCGACGGCGGCCTCGACGGCCTCGCGCGCCCGGGTCGTCAGCTTGTCCCATCGCATCTCTCGTTCTCCTCTTCCCGCGGCCGGCCCGGTGGGTCCCGGGGACTTCGCGATGGACGCGCATCAACGCGTCGCCGCAACGGGGCGGGGAGCCTCGTCGCGGCGCGCGCGCTGGGTAAGACCCGGCCGGCTGGACTGTCAAGCCGGAGGGAAGGACGACTGCTTGACGGGCGCACCCGCCTGGGCGGGCGCAGGCGCCCGACTGGATTCGGCGAACGCATCGATGAGGGCGAGGCACCGCCTCGTGTGGGTGAGAAAGATGTGGTGCCCCGAACCGTCGATCTCCTCGAGCCGCATGAACGGATAGAGCGAGGGCAGCGGCCGCACGTTCGCGAGCGGCGCGACCTGATCGCGCTTCCCGTGAATCAGGAGGGTCGGCATCGGTCGAAGGCGCGAGAGCGCCGAATCCACGTTGTAACTGAGGAGCGAATGCCAGAGCGTGGAGGTGAGCGAGCGCAGTGTGAATTTCCTGGCGTCCGCGTACACGGCCAGGGGAAGCCTCATCGCGTATCGGAGGAAGAGATCGAGCCCCGTCCGCCGGAGCTGCGCGAGATTCTGCCCGATCGAGTGCTCGCCGAGGAGCTTCCGGTACGAGGGGGATCCGCTCCAGAAGAGCTGGTGCGCCTCCTCGGGAGAGCGGTACCTCGGGAGGCTCAGCAGCGCCACGCGCGTCACCTCGTCAGGCCAGGCCGCGGCGTACTCGGCCGTCACGATCGCGCCGAGCGAGTGGCCGACGATCATGTGAGGCCGCCCGGCCACTCCCTCCTCGACCAGGAACCGCCGCAGGCAGTCGCGGAAGAACTGCGGGGTGTAGTCGACGTGCGGCTTCGGGGAGAGGCCGAATCCCGGGAGATCGGGTATCAGGATCCGGTAGCGGGAGGCGTGGCCGCGGACGCGCCCGGTGAAGTAGCGGCGCGAGCCGGTGATGCCGTGAACCAGCACGAGGGCGGGCGACGATCGGTCGCCGAGCCGATCCGCGTGGAGCGGACCCGGTTCGCCGGAGCGGTGTGTTTGGTCATGCCGGAGCGACGGCATCGGGGATGTCTACCAGACCCTCTCGAGGGTGTCAACGCGCGCCGGCGGCGTGCTGCCTCGCTTTCATCGCCACGGCCTCGTCGATCCGCGTCAGGATCGTCCTGGCCTCCGGGGATTCGTGAAGGAACAGGGCCCTGTCGATCGCCTTCCGCGCCGCCTCGTGCATGCCGCGCCGCAGATACGCCTCGGCCATGTCCTGGTAGAACACCGACTTCAGCTCCGGCGCGTTCGGCCGCTCGGAGAGGAAGCCGATGGGATCGGCGGCGTGATCGAGGATCGCCTTCCGGTTCTCGTTGCGCGTCTCGAAGTGCAGGCTGCGCGGCGCGTGGAACTCGATGAGCGCGTTGTCGTCGGTGTTCAGCTCGCCTTCACCCGCGAACGCGCGGACCTCGTCGTTGCCCATGATGAAGTAGGTGAGCATGTCCGACACGCCGAGCACCCGCACGCGCCCGAGATCGAGGGCGATGTCGAGGTCCGACATCCGATCCCTCAGCTTCTCCATGTCGAACGCGAGAGGCTTGTCGGATCCGATGAGCACGAGATCGGCGTCGGGAATCGTGTTGAACACCATCACGTTGGGGAAGACCGAGGCGAACGTCCGGGTCAGCGCCCGAAGATCGCTCGGCTGCATGCCGTAGAGCTGGAGCCACTGCGCGAAGACTCCGCCCGGCTTCAGGCGCTCGCGGCCGATCTCGAAGAATTCCTTCGTGAAGAGATTCGACGCGACGGTCATCCACGGATTCGAAGGCTCGGAGATGATGACGTCGTACCTGTCGGGGGTCACGAGGAGAAAGTTGCGCCCGTCCCCCGTGACCACCTTCACGCGGGGGTTCGCCAGCGGATCGTGGTTGTAGTCCTTGAAGAGCTCCGACGCCTGCAGGATCGCCGGCTCGATCTCGACGGCCGTAAGCGACTTGATGTCGTACTGGGTGACGGCGCCGACGGTGATGCCGCTCGCATAGCCGATGACCACGACGTCGTCGTGCCGATCGGCGAAGAGCAGCGGGAGGTGCCCCGAGAGGAGCTGGGTCTGCAAGTCGCCGAACGACGAGGCGTCGATCTTGCCGTTGACGGAGAGCCAGATGTCCTTGGTCTGCTTCTCTCCCGCCACCATCACGGCGGCGGTCACCCCCTCCTTGTAGAAGAGGAGCTGGAAGTCGCCCTGCGTGTACTCGTAGAAGCCCTTGTCGGTCAGGTCGGACTCCGACATGTCCGCCGCGTACTGGTAGACACCGCTGTTCATGAGGAGCGCGTTCCACGAGGGACGGAAGGCCCAGAGTGAGGCGGCGGCCACGACGCACGCGCCCGCCGCGATCCATCTCCGCGTCCCGCCGCGGGTCGACTCGGGAGCGCGACGGGCGGCGAGGAGCATCGCCGCGAGAAGGAGATTGGCGACGACGGCCAGGAGAATCGACCCCTGGATGCCGGCGAGGGGCACGATGGCGAAGCCCGCGAGAGCCGAGCCGAGGATGGTCCCGATCGTGTTGGCCGTGTACGCCGTTCCGACCGTTCGCCCGACCAGGGGAAGCGCGGAGCCGCAGATGCGGACGACGAGCGGGAACATGCCCCCGAGGAGAAGCGTGGGCGGGAGCATGACCACGCCTGCCATCGCGAACTCCAATCCGAAGAGAAGAACCTGCTCGCGCGCGGGGCTCGCGGCTCCGTGGATGCGGTGGAAGGCCAGCGAGAAGGCGTACGGGAGCTGGTGGAACAGGAGGAGCGTTCCGAACGCCGCCACGCCCGTCCCCGCCATGATCGCCGCCACGGCTTCGTGGCCCCACTTAGCTCCCAGCCGATCGGCGACGCGGGACATCAGGCTCGCCCCCGCCGCGAGGCCGACGAGGAATGTCGTGAGCATGACCGTGAAGGCGTAGACGGACGAGCCGATGACCAGCGCCAGCACGCGCGTCCAGGCGATCTCGTAAACCATGGCGATGAAACCGGAGCAGGCGAAGACGAGGAGGATGCGCCGGACGTCCGCCGGAAGCTGGATTCGCGACGCGGGCGACGACGGCGCCGGGTCGAGCTCCGGGGAGGCGGCCCGGTTCCTCCGCGCGACCTCGAGGGCCGCGAGGCCCAGCAGGACGTTGAGCGCGGCGGCGAGGTAGATGGTCGCCTGAACGCCGATCCCGGGAACGAGGAGAAAGCCCGTCAGCGCGGCGCCGACGACCGCGCCGAAGGTGTTCACTCCGTAGAGCGTGCCGATGTCGAGCCCGATCTCATCGCGGTTCCTCGAGATGAAACGGGCGAGAACCGGCAGCGTGCCGCCCATGAAGGCGCACGGCACGAGCAGCACGGCGCCGACGAAGAAGAACCGGAGCAGGCTGAAGACGTAGAACGACGGGTTGAACCCGGTCCACAGAACCCGGCTCAGGGGGATGAGGAGCTTGAACAGGTAGGGGATGGCGAGGGCGTACGCGCCAATCCCGATCTCGAGGAGCCCATAGAGCTTCACCGGATCCCGGCGCGCGTCGACACGGCGGCCCAGGAGATACGCTCCCAGCGCCAGGCCCCCCATGAAGGCGGTGAGCACGGTCGTCACCGCGAAATGGGTCGAGCCGAACACGAGGATGAGCATGCGGAGCCACACGACCTCGTAGATCAGGCCGAGCGCTCCGGAGACGAAGAAGAGCGAGAGGACGATGCCGGCGAAGGAGGGAGTCCCTCGCCCACTCGATGCGTTGCTGGACATCGCCCCCCGGTGGAAGACAGGACTGGAAGAGCCGCAAATCATAGTTCAGTGCCGGAAGTCGGTCAAACGCGCCGGCATGTCACGGCGACCCCCGGATTCGTTGACAGGCCCGAGAGCCTGCCGTAGCTTGCGGCGCAGGCATGATGGCGCGCGCGATCGAACCCGTCCGGGGGCGAAGCCGGCTCGTCGAGCTGGCCATGGTCGCGGCCGCCGCGGCCGCCTTCCTTTATGTTCTCAGAGGCGCTTCGAGCGGCCTCTACGGGTACGACCCCTACTTCCACATCCGATACGCCCAGGTCCTGAGGACCGAGGGATTCTCGCGAACGTTTCCCTGGTGGCAGGAAACGTTTCTCCGCGATCGGTACGCGGACAAGGACTTCCTCTATCACGTCCTGCTGATCCCCTTCACCTTCGGCGATCTCATCGCAGGAGCCCGCGCGGCGGCGGCCTGTTTCGGAGGGGTCGCAGTCGCGGTCTTCTACGCCGTCTGCCGGACCCTCCGCGTCCCATGGCCCGCTCTCTTCACGGCGGCCCTCCTCGCCTCATCGCTCGACTTCCTGTACCGCCTCGACGCCATGCGGCCGGTGACCCTCGCCGTGGGCCTCGCGATGGCCGGCACCTGCGCCATCCTCACGCGACGGGAGCGCTGGGCCTTCGCGATCGCCGCGATCTACCCGCACGCGCACATCTCGTTCCACCTTCTCCCCGGCGTGGCGCTCCTCCACGACGTCTCCGCGGGGCGCGACGCCTCCGGCCGGCGCTCGCTCCGTCTCACGCTCTACACCTCCGCCGGCGCCGCGGCCGGGGCTCTCTTCAGCCCCTTCTTCCCCAACAACCTGAAGCTCTGGTGGGTTCAGAACGTGCGCGTGCTCGATCTCGCGTGGAGTCGCGTCCCGGAGCTGCGACTCGGCGTCGAGTTGGAGCCGAGGACTTCCGCCGATCTCCTCACGAACGGCCTGGGCGTCTTCGCGGCGCTGTTTCTCGCGATCTGCCTGATGTCGTTCGGACGAAGAAGAGCCTCCGCCGAGGCGAGGACGCTGCTTCTCGTCTCCTCGGTCTTCCTCGCCATGGCCATGATGAGCGAGCGTTTCATCGAGTTCCTCGCTCCCTTCGCTCTCCTGCTGGCGGCGGTCGCGGTGCGCGACGCAGCGCGGCGCGAGCCGGACGGCGCGGACTCCGCCGCGCCCTTTTCCCGGCGCGGGCGGGCGTACGCCTCAGCCGTGACGGTCGCCCTTGTCCTCCTCGTCGGACTGAACGCGCGCCGCGCGTCACGGATCATCGCGAGGGATCCGGGACCCATCTACGCCGACGCGTCCGAGTGGATGCGGGCGAACGTCCCGGCGGGAGAGACCATCTTCCACCTCGACTGGGACGACTTCCCCCAGCTCTTCTATTTCAACCCGCAATTTCGTTACCTCGTCGGCCTCGACCCTGTCTTCATGTACGCGACCGATCCCGCGCGCTGGCGCCTGTGGAGCGACATCGCCCACGACGATGTCCAGGATCTTTACTCCCCCATCCGGGAGACGTTTCGAGCACGATGGGTCTTCGCGATTCCAGAGGCGGAGGATTTCCTGACGGCGGCGCGGCGGGATCCGAGGTTTTTCCAACGCTACGTCGATCCCCACGCGGCCGTCTTCTTCCTGGCCGACGGCTTCTCTTTCGTGACGCGCTGGCGGGTGACAGGATGGTACCCGGACCCCGCGAGACGGCTCTTCGACGCGGCTCTGGACGGCGAACCGGCGTCCGCGGCGCGGGCGCCCGCGGCGGGAGGCGGAGGGAGCGCATCGACCGGAGTCGTGGAGGAGGACATCATCGTTCCGGAAGGCCCCGCAGCCGCCGGACTCGAGCGCCAGTTCGAGGAGGGCTTCGTGAATCTCGACGAAGCCATGAGCCTGCCGCCGACCGTCCATGACGCATGCGGCGTGGCGGTCGCCACGCTGCGGTCGCCCTCACGCCAGACGGCGACGCTCGCCATCACGACCGACGACGAATTCCGCGTGTACGTCGACGGCCGGGAGCTCGACGCTCAGTCCCCATTCCGCTCGCCACCTCCGGGAGCGCCCGGGGGCCCGCCGGCGACGCTGGACGATAGTCTCGAGGCTCGATCTCACGTCCCCGAGCGCAGTGTGGCGGCTCCTCTCGTTCAGGGGGAAAACACCATCCTCGTCAAGACGTGCCGGGTGGGTGCGGATTTTGGATTCTTCCTGCGGGTTTATGGAACGGATGGGGCGCCCGTCGACGCCGACGAGCCGGCCAGGAAGTGATCTCGCCGTATCCGGCATGCAGCCCCGGCGCGCGAAAACACGAAAGCCGCAGGGCGTCTCCACCCTGCGGCTCTCGATTTCAAACTTGCCTGTTGCCTGCAGCCTTGCGGCGACCGCTCCCGACTTACCCTTCGGGAGGGGGTTATTCGAGCCCTTTCGGGCTGGCGGATCAAATCCCGAATGCGAGAACGACCGCGCTCAGGCTCGACTACTCGTCTTTGTTGCCCGGGCTCAGGTTCGCCTTCCTCTTGAACTTGCCGCCCTTGCCGTTACCGTTGTTGAAGTCGTCACCCGTGTAACCACCAGCCGAAACCAGACCACCCACCGCTGCGACCTTCGTGATCTCGCCGCGGAAGGTGCTGATGACGTTGTTGGCCTTGGCCTGAGTGACCTCGCGACCAGGATCCGCCGCGCGGACATTCACGCCGAACTGCCGGAGAAGCGTCACGAGCTGCCCTTCGGTGAGCGGCGAGCCGAGGGAACCCGAGACACCGATTCCCAGCTTGCCCAGCTCCTTGACGGCCGCGTCCGCGGTGAGGCCTGCGGGCGCCTTCGGATCCATCGCCTTCACGAGACTAACCACGAAATCCCCCGTGGTAATCGGGGCCGTCTTCGCGGACGGCGCAGCCAATGCCATGGACCCCGCCAAGCAAAGGCTCAACGCCGAGCCGACGAACGACCGGAGTACTCTGTTCATACCCCCTCCTTCAACAAGATGACCCGCAAGTCTTGGAATTTAAAGACATTCTCCCCCGGACACAGAACTTGAGGCGCGATGATCGTGCGCTCTTATATACGCCAGCCCCAAACCAAAGTCAACTGAAAGTTTCCCGAGAGCCAAGCCAAGTGAGCCTTTCGGCAGCGTTTGCGCCGCTCGGGCCGGCTCCGGATGCCGGCAAAGCATAACATCCGAGAAGGCAGCCGAAACGGCGTCTTGCTTTCGTTGACAGTCGGCCAGCCCTTCGATAGATTGGGGCTCGTCGCCCGGCTAACCATTGAGCCATAGGAAGTTATCATCGGAGGTGCGTTGAGCGACCCCGCCGACTTCCCGACGACCCCAGATCCTGGCGGCCTCGAGCGCCGGTGGTCGCTCAAGGATATTCCGCGCGCCATCCCCATCTCGTTCGATCCCCGGACGCTCCTCATCGGCGGGGTCGGGCTCTTTCTCTCCGGCGCGACGTTCGGGGTCGCCCACTGGCTGGGCGTCAAGACAGGAGAAGCCGCCGCGAGAAACGTCTTCAACGTGGCGGGGGCCGTCGCGGCGTCGTGCATCTGGGTCGTCTTCGCCGGGATCATCGCGCGCCTGAGCCTCACCCGGCTCATCGAGGGACGCCGCGCGGGGGCCGACGAGCTCCGGCGGTTCCTCACCGAGAGGTGGACCACGCTGGTCGGAACGCCGGTGGCCTTCGGCGCGCTGGGGCTCGTCTTTCTCGGCTTCATGGCGCTCATCGAGCTCATCGGCGCCGTTCCCGGCATCGGCCCCATCATCTTCAGCGCCTCGTTCCTCCTCGTCTTCCTCCTGGCCTTCATGGCGACGCTGACCGCGGTGGTCCACACGCTCGGCACGTTTCTCTACCCTTCCATCATCGCACTCCGGGGCGTTGGCGCCCTCGGCGTGCTCATGGAGATGTTTCAGCTCGTGCGGCGCCGGGGTTTCACGCTGCTGCTGTATGAGTTCGTGGTCGGTGTCGCCGGACTCGTGATGACGGCGGTGCTCGGCTCCGTCGTCTGGGCCGGACTCTACATCGCCAACTGGTCGGCGCTCGCGATCATGGACGCCAGGTTCGAGCAGTCCCTCGGCGCCATCCCGGAGTCGTTTCGGGTCTTTCTCAGGCCGTTCGAGCGCTGGCTCCCCTACGTGCCGGCGCAGACCGACGTGCCATGGCACTACGATCTCTCAGGGCTTCTCCTCGGCATCTCGCTCCTCGGCATCGTCGTGGCGACCGCGGTGTACCCGTTCGTCTTCTTCAACACCGCCGGCTCCATCACCTACCTGGTCCTGCGGCGGGACAACGAACCCGACCGGCGCGAGACGTGAGACCCGGATGCTGGAGAAGGGGTACGTAGGCCGCGCGATCCAGATCATCGCCACCAACCCGTTCGAGTTCATCCTCGCGGGGGCGATTCTCGGCGGCTTCTCCATCTTCACGTGCGGCCTCCTGACCGGTCCGGCGGCGGGGGGCCTCGTCGCGATGACGCTCAAGCGCTGTCGCGGCGAGGAGATCGACATCGCGGACGCGTTCCTCGGGTTCGAGAACTTCACGACCAACCTCCTCGTCGGCCTCGCGCTGATGGGGATGGTCCTGTTCGGCTCGATCTTCCTGTTCGTCCCCGGGTGGATCCTCGGCGCGCTGTTCCTGTACTCGATCCCCGTGGCCGTGGATCGCGGCGTGGGTCCGGGAGAGGCGCTGAAGATCGCGAGAACTCTCGGCGCAAAGGATCTCCTCGCGCAGACCATCTTCGCGGCCGCGGTCTTCATCGTCGCGATCTCCGGAGCCGTATTCCTCGTCGTGGGAGTGTGGATCAGCGTTCCGATCGCGATCGGAGCCGTGACGATCGCCTACCATGACGCCGCCTATCCGCCGAACACCGCGCACGGGGCCGCCGACATCTGACGCGCGCCCTCCCGGCTGCGGCGCGCGAGCGGCCCGGGAGCGAGCGTCGGCGATGGACATCACCCGCGACGAGATCGAGCAGCGCGAGGAGGGATCCCTCGCGGATTTCGCGCTCCGGAGCCGCGACGCCGCGCGCGCGCGCCCCATCCCCCGCGACGGGCGCGCCTTCGACTACCGGACCGAATACCAGCGCGACCGCGATCGGATTCTCCACGCGCGGGCCTTCCGGCGGCTGAGGCTCAAGGGAGAGGCGCGCGGGGCCGCCGGCGCGGAGAGGCGCGACCGCCTCACATTGACTCTCGAAGTGACCCAGATCGCCCGGACGATCGCTCGCGCCCTCGCGCTGAACGAGGATCTCACGGAGGCGATCGCCCTCGGCCACGCGCTGGGCACGCCCCCGTTCGGTCGCGACGGCGAGACCGCCCTCGATGCCGTCTGCCGCGAATCCCGGGTGAGCTCGATCGGCGGTTTCGACGCGGGCGCCCAGGCGCTGCGGGTCGTCGATCTCCTCGAGAAACGCTACGAACATCCCGGGTTGAACCTCACGCATGACGTGAGAGAGGGTCTCCTCAAGCTGCGCCCCGCCGAGCCGATCCCGGCAACGCCCGGCTCCATCGGCGACGGGCTCGACGTCGCCGCGCTCGAGCCCAGGCGCCCGCCCTCCCCCGAAGCGCAGGCGGTGCGATCCGCGTCGCGCATCGCGGCGACGATGGGAGATCTCGACGACGCCCTGCGCGGCGGCGATCTTCCGGTGGAGGAGGCCGAGAGCCTTCCCATCGTGCGCGAGCTGATCCGGCACCTCGGCGATCGGTATCCGGCCGGCTCGCGGCGCCGTTTCATGAAGGCGAACGCGATCCACCGCGGGCTGACGCATCTGCTCGTGACCGGCACGATCCACAGCGCGAAGAAGGCGCTGCGCGGGTGGGCGCGGGCCGAGGGGGTGGTGGACCACGCGGCGTACCTCGCCTCGAGGCACCGCCTTCCTCCGCGGATCGTGGAGCTCGCGCCCCGCACCCTTGGCCTCTTCGAGAGCCTGCGCGCGGCGCTCGGCGCGCGCGTCGGATCGTCGTCCGCCGCGGCGGCGGCGCGGCGGCGGGCTCGGCTCGGGATCGAATCGCTCGTCGCTGCTTACCGGGACGATCCGCGCCTCCTCGACGACTACGTGCTGATCCGGTTCAAGGAGATCGCCGGGGGGCCCTACCTTCGCGACGTCCCGCCGGCCGCCGTGGAAACCGAATCAGCCCGGCGCTACCATGGCTCGGGGGTCTTCTTCCGGCTGATCGTCGATCACGTCGCCGGAATGACCGACTCGTACGCCCTTCAAGAGATCCACCGCATCGACGGCACCGCGCTCTCCACCGGAGGTCTGCCGCCTCCGGCATGACGTCTCCGCGCGGAGCCCGATCGACGGCAGGAAGACGGGAGAGAGAGATGAACGGGGACGAAAGCTCCCTGCAGGCGGTGGACCCGGAGATCGCGGAGTCGATCGACCACGAGGTGAGGCGGCAGCAGGAGGGGCTCGAGCTCATCGCCTCCGAGAACTTCGTCAGCCCCGCCATCCTGCAGGCCGCGGGCACGGTCTTCACGAACAAGTACGCCGAGGGGCTCCCCGGCCGGCGCTACTACGGGGGCTGCGAGAACGTCGATCGCGTCGAGCGCCTGGCGCGCGATCGCGCCTGCGCCCTCTTCGGCGCCGAGCACGCCAACGTGCAGCCGCACAGCGGCAGCCAGGCGAACATGGCGGTGTACATGACCGCTCTCAAGCCCGGCGACCGCGTTCTCGGGATGAACCTGTCGCACGGCGGCCATCTCACGCACGGTCATCCCCTGAATTTCTCGGGACTCCTCTACGAGATCATCCCCTACGGCGTGCGCCGCGCGGACGAGACGATCGACTACGACGAGATGGAGGCGCTGGCGCGCGAGCGCAGGCCGCGCCTCATCATCGCCGGGGCGTCCGCGTACTCGCGCATCATCGACTTCCCCCGCATCCGTCGCATCGCGGACGAGGTCGGCGCCCTGGTCATGGTGGACATGGCCCACATCGCCGGGATCGTCGCCGCGGGCCTTCACCCGAGCCCCGTCCCGCACGCCGACTTCGTGACGACCACGACGCACAAGACGCTGCGCGGGCCGCGGGGCGGCATGGTCCTCTGCACGAAGGCGCACGCGAAGGATCTCGACAAGCGCCTCTTCCCCGGCATCCAGGGAGGGCCCCTCGTCCACATCATCGCCGCGAAGGCGGTCTGCCTGAAGGAGGCGGCGGCGCCCGCGTTCCGGAAGTATCAGCAGCAGGTGCTGGACAACGCGAAGGCGCTGGCCGCGGCGGTCGCCGGCGCGGGTTACCGCATCGTATCGGGCGGCACCGACAACCACCTCTTCCTCGTCGACGTGGCGACCAAGGGACTGTCGGGGAAGACCGCCGAGGAAGCTCTCGATCGCGCGGCCATCACGGTCAACAAGAACTCGATCCCGTTCGACGAGCGGCCGCCGATGGATCCGAGCGGTATTCGCATCGGCACGCCGGCCGTCACCACGCGCGGGATGGGCCTCGACCAGATGCGCGCGATCGCGGCGATGATCGCCCGCGTGCTCGCCGCGCCGGACGACGCCGGCGTCTCGGCCTCGGTGCGCCGCGACGTGGTCGAGGTCTGCCGCTCCTTCCCCCTTCCCTACCGGCTCCTCGGCGCGCCCGCCGTCTCGGGATCCTGATCCGGTGATTCGAGAGGTCCTGGAGCCGGGAGGCCTGCTCGCGTCGCGTCACCCCGGCTACGAGCCCCGCCCGTCGCAGGTGCGCATGGGCGTGGCGGTGGGGCGGGCGCTCGAGGAGGCGGAGCATCTGCTCGTCGAGGCGCCCCCCGGAACCGGGAAGACCTTCGCGTACCTCGTGCCGGCGATCGATTCGGGCAGGACCGTCGTCATCTCGACGGGGACGCGCACGCTCCAGGACCAGCTCTTCCAGCGCGACATCCCCCTGCTCTCGAAGGTCATCGGCCGGCCCATCCGCGCCGCCCTGATGAAGGGGCGAGAAAACTATCTCTGCGTCCACCGCCTCGACGGCTTCACGTCGCAGGGCGCCCTCACCGGGTTCGGCGGAGACGCGGCCCTCGAGGCCTCGAGGCTCGCGGGGGTTCGCGCGTGGGCGCGCGCCACCGACACCGGCGACCGCGCCGAGCTCGCCGAGCTCCCCGAGCCGTGGCGCCCCTGGGAGAAGATCGACGCGCGGGCCGACACGTGCCTCGGCCAGAAGTGCGAGCAGTACGACGCCTGCTTCCTGACGCGCATGCGCCGCCGCGCGCAGGAGGCCGACCTCATCGTCGTCAATCACCACCTCCTTCTGAGCGATCTCGTGCTCAAGGCCTCGGCCTACGGGGCGATCATCCCGGAGTACCGCTTCCTCATCGTGGACGAGGCGCACATGCTCGAGGAGGTGGCGACGGCGCACCTCGGGCGCTCGCTCTCGTCGTACCAGATCGCCGATCTCGCGGTGGACGCTGCGGCCTTCGCGGAGCGGCGCGCGTCGGATTCGGCCGAAGGGAGCGCCCTCGCGATGGGCGGCCGGGAGCTGAAGGCGGCCGCCGCCGACATGCACGCGCTGTTCGGCGAGGAGCTTCGCGGACGCTTCCTGCTCGCGCCGCTCCTCGCGGACGGCGACACGCGGCGGCGCCTCGACGAGACGCGCCTCGCGCTGGACGGCATCGCGCGAGCCGCGGAGAGCCTCGAGAACCCCTCCGAGGAGAGCGACGCGCTCCGGAGGCGCGGGAGCGACCTGGCCCGGACGCTCGAGTTTCTACTGAAAACCGACGACGATTCTGCGGTCTTCTGGGGAGAGCGGCGCGGGCGCGGCATCTTCCTCACCGCGTCCCCCATCGACGTCTCATCGCAGCTCAGGGAGCTGCTCTTCCAGCGAATCGACGCCGCGGTCCTGACGAGCGCGACGCTGACGGTGGACGGATCGTTCGAGTTCGTGCGGGAGCGCGTCGGCCTCGGCCGCGCAGCGACGCTGTCGCTCCCCTCGCCGTTCGATCTCGAGACGCAGTCGATCCTGTACGTGCCCGCCGCGACCCCTGAGCCGTCGGAAGCCGCCTTTGCCCAGGCCGTCGACGACCAGATTCGTTCGCTTCTCGCGATCACAGAGGGGCGCGCTTTCCTCCTCTTCACATCGCTCGCCGCGATGAGGCGCGAGCGCGAGAGCCTCGAGGGGACCGTGGACTGGCCGCTCCTGATGCAGGGAGAGGCGTCGCGCCACGCGCTCCTGGACCGCTTCCGCGCGACGCCGAACGCCGTGCTCCTCGCGACGGCGTCGTTCTGGCAGGGCGTGGACGTTCCCGGCGAGAGCCTGAGCCTGGTCGTGATTGAGAAGCTCCCCTTCGACGTCCCTAGCGATCCGATCGTCGCCGCCCGCTGCGAGGCGGTGCGCCGGCGCGGGGGGAACGCCTTCGAGGAGTACCAGCTTCCCGCCGCGGTCATCGATCTCAAGCAGGGGCTGGGAAGGCTCCTGCGCGCGCGCACCGATCGAGGCGTGCTCGCGGTGCTCGACGGCCGACTGCGGACGAAGCGCTACGGCTCCACCTTCCTCAAGTCGCTGCCGCCGTACCCGGTCGTCGATTCCCTGGCGTCCGTCCGCGAGTTCTTCCTCGGCGAGCGGGCGGCGTGATGGATTCGCGCCCCTGGGAGTGGATCGACACGGCCGAGGGGGTGTCGGCGCTCGCCCGGGCCGTCGCCGACGAGCCCGTCATCGGCCTCGACACCGAGAGCGACTCGTTCCACCACTACCAGGAGCAGGTCTGCCTCGTGCAGGTGTCGACGCGAAGGACGGATTACCTCATCGACCCGATCGCCGCGAAGGATCTCTCGCCGCTCGCGAAGCCCCTGGGGGATCCCCGGCGGGAGATCGTCCTCCACGGCTCCGACTACGACATCGTCTGCCTCAAGCGGGATTTCGCCATCCACTTCACGAGAATCTTCGACACCGTCCTGGCCGCGCAACTCCTGGGGTACCCCGCGACGGGCCTTTCGGCTCTCATCGAGCGGCATTTCGGCGTCAAGGTCTCCAAGCAGCACCAGCGCGACGAGTGGTACAAGCGCCCGCTCTCCGAATCGCAGATTCGCTACGCGCTCACCGACACCCGGTATCTCCTGCCGCTGCGCGAGATCCTCGGCGCGGAGCTGGTGGCCGCGGGCCGCCTCGCGTGGGCCGAGGAGGAGTTCTCGCTCCTGACCCAGCGCGAGTGGTCGCGCGAGCCCTTTCATCCGGATCATTTCTGGAAGATCCGCGGCGTGCGGGACCTGGGCCGGCGCGAGCAGGGAGTCCTGAGGGAACTCGCGGTCCTGCGCGACGGACGATCCCGCGCGGTGAACCGGCCGCCATTCAAGGTGATCCCCGACCAGACGCTGACCGCGCTCGCGCACGCGAAGCCGAAAAACGAGGGAGACCTGAAGCGCGTCCGCGGGATGTCGCCGCTCATGATCCGCCGCTTCGGCGAGGAGATCCTCGAGGCCATCCGCCGCGGCCTTTCGCTGCCCGAGAACGACCTTCCCGTGGCGACGCGCGGCGAGAGGCGCCAGGGAGATCCCGCGGCCAATCGGCGGCTCGAGGCCCTGAAGGAGTGGCGCCGGAAGAAGGCCGAGTCGCTGAAGCTCGACCCCGGCGTCCTCGCGCCGCAGTCGACGCTTCAGGCGCTCGCGCGCAGCGGCATCGCCACGCCTTCGGAGCTCGAGTCGATCACGGGCGTGACGCGGTGGCGCCTCCGCGAGTTCGGCGCGGAGTGGGTCGCCGTGATGAACCCCGCGCGCTGATCGCGGCCCGTCCTTCGTCCCGCCTTGATACGCGCGTGCCGAACTCCTACGCTGACCCCGATCCGAAGCCCGTCACGTGAGGTGGCGACCGCGGCCCGCCTCAACCCACCAGGAGGGTTCCCCTTGATCAAGCTCCACTGCTTCGACCGGTCTCCCTACGGCTGGAAGGCGCGCGTCGTGCTCGCCGAGAAAAACGTCCCGTACGAGCTCGTCCCGCCTCCCCAGAACAAGAATGAGGACCCGCAGTTCGGGAAGATGAACCCGTTCCGCCTGACGCCCGTGCTCGAGCTCGAGGACGGCCGCACGATCTACGAGTCGACGGTCATCGCCGAGTACCTCGAGGATCGGTACCCGTCCCCGGCCATGCTTCCGAAGGACCCCTACGACAGGGCGCGCGTCCGCATGATCGAGGACACTACCGACCAGTACCTCCTCGCGGCCTCGCGCAAGTTCACGATGGCGCAGTTCGAGTACGCGCCGCCGCTCCTGAAGCGGAAGCCGGCCGCCCAGATCGACCACAAGGCGATCGAGGAGGCCAAGATCGAGATCCACGGCCACCTCGCGCGCCTCGAGAGGGAGCTCCAGGGCCGGACCTTCTTCGGAGGGGACGCCTTCTCGCTCGCGGACGCCTCGCTGCTCGCGCCGATCACGCAGGGGTGGGTGACGCTGGGACTCCTCCCGGATCCGAAGTACCCGAACATCGCCGCGTGGTCGAAGCGGGTGATGGAGAGGGCCTCGTACAAGGCCTCGGCTCCGAAGGAGCCGCTTCGCATCGCGGAGAGCTGAGGGGCGATTCCG
The DNA here is from genome assembly GCA_016195325.1 of Acidobacteriota bacterium. Taxonomy (NCBI): domain Bacteria; kingdom Pseudomonadati; phylum Acidobacteriota; species Acidobacteriota bacterium. The sequence goes on along the minus strand of JACPZX010000072.1, from coordinate 35,826 downwards.
CCTACGGGCAGGGGCTCGAGTTCGGCCTCGGGGTGCCGTTCGACTGGCTCCCGAGGCCGCTTTCCGCCATGCAGTTGCGCGAGGCGACGACGTAGTAGAAGGCGCTCCCGATCGCCGGCGTCGTCGCGTCGTTCACGGTCGTGGCCGGCACCGTGTTCGCGAGGCACGTCTGGTTGTACGCGAAGTGGGTTGTCGGACCGATGCCGCCGCGATAGACGTCGTACCCCTGGGCGAGCGTCGCGCCGCTCCACGCCAGGTCGCCGGTGTCCGCGAGCGTGACGTCCTCGGCGACGTCCGAGGGAGGCGGCGAGCCCGGATGGATCGCCGCGTCCGCGTCGGCGCAGTCGCACGGGGCCCCGAACCCATCATGATCGGCGTCGGTCTGGGCCGGGTTCGATCCTGAGGCGCAGTTGTCGCAGAAGTCGGCGATGCCATCCGCGTCGAGATCGGTCGTCCCTGATCCCGAGCAGCCGAAGGCCTGGAACATCCCGCGCCCGTGCGTCGCCGTGAAGAGCAGGTTCGGCTGCTGCACGGCGATCTCGAACGTCGCCACGTTCGGGAGGCCGCCGGCGTAGCGGGCCCACGTCTGCCCGCCGTTCGTCGAGGCGTACGGCCCGATGTCGGTGGCCGCGTAGATCATCTGCGGCGCGACCGGATCGATCACGAGCTGGTTTACCGGCATGTTCGGGAGGTTCGACGTCGTGTCGGTCCACGACGCCCCGCGGTTCACCGTCCTGAAGACGTGGCCGTTCCCGTTGTTCGGGTCGTCGAACCCCGAGTAGCCCACGAACGCGATGTTCGCGTCCACCGGGCTCACCGCGATCGTCGCGACGGTGCGCGTCGGAAGGGGCGCCGCCTTCACGTCGGTCCACGCGCCGCCCAGGTTCGAGGTGGCGTAGACCTGCGCGTTCGAGGAGCCGGTGTAGATGAAGCTCGCGTTGTTCTTTCCGACGCCGATGGCCGTGATGTCGCCGAGGTTGTTGGGATCGCCGGGCACGATCGAGAGGTCGGGGCTGATCGCAGACCACGAGTCGCCGCGGCTCGGCGTCCGGTAGAGCTTGTTCGTGCCGAGGTAGAGGACCGCGGGGTTCGTCGGGTCCATCTCGACGGGGACGTAGAACTCGGAAGGGTCTGCGGTGTTGAGGCCCGACTGCTTCGTCGCCCACGTGCTTCCCGAGTTGTCGGAGCGCTCGAACGAGACGTTGAAGTACGTGTGGTACACGGTGGCGGGGGTAACGAAGTCGACGGCCGTCTGGCCCCCGTCGCCGTTCTGGATGTGGTTCCAGATGGTGCTCCCCGTGTACTTGATGGTCCCGTTGTCCTGCGTGCCGCCGTACGCGACGTTCGGATCGGCCGGCGGCACCGCCACGCTCTGGAACTGGAGGAGAGCGAGGTTTCCGTTCCGGTTCACCCAGTTCGGCGAGGCGGGCGAAGGATCGTCCGTCCGCCAGACGCCGCCGTCGTTCCCGCTCCAGAGTTGCGTCGGGAGCGACGGCGCGAAGAAGAGGGCGTGCTGATCGGCGTGAAGCCCTCCCGTCGTCCCGCTGCTCGTCGAGATGCTGGTGAAGGTGTTGCCGCCGTTCGTCGAACGGTAGAGGTTGACCCCCCCTAGGAAGACGGTGTTCGGGTCGGTCGGGTGGACGGCGACGACCAGGTCGTACCAGCACTGCGTGTTGCACGAGTAGCCGGTGCTGCTCTTGAACGTCCAGCTCGCCCCCCCGTCGGCGCTCCGGTAGAGGCCGAGGAGCGTGCTCGCCGAGACGCTGTGATGCGCCGCGTAGACGATGAGCGGGCTGCTCTTCGAGATGCCGAGGTTGATGCGTCCGACGTTGGTCGAGGGAAGCCCTCCGGCTATTCTGGCGCCGAACGAGGCTCCGCCGTTCGTGGACTTGTAGACGCCGTTGTTCGCCGACCCGCCGATGTAGCCGAGGCCCGCGTAGACGTTGTTCGGGTTCGACGGATCGAAGAGGACGTCGGTGGCGGCGACGGCGCCGGCTGGAAGCCCGGTGCCGAGCGCGCGCGCCCATGTCGCTCCGCCGTCGGTCGTCCGATAGATCCCGCCGCTGAAGAGGCGGTTCCCCTCCTGGAAGGTCCCCACGGCGGCGATGACGACATTCGGATCGGTCGGATGCACGACGATCTGCGCGATCGCGGCGCTGTTGAGCGGCGCGCGGTTCGGATCGATCGGCCCCGTCGGCGCCCAGTTGGCCCCGCCGTCGGTGGACTTCCAGATCCCGGCCCCCCAGTACGAGTCGATCGACAGGTTCGCCTCGCCGGTTCCGAGGTAGAGGATGCTCGGGTTCGAGGTCGAGATCGCGATGGCGCCGGTGGCGAGGGAGGGAAGTGTGTCGGTGAGGGCCATCCAGGTCGTGCCGGCGTTCGTGGACTTCCAGACGCCCCCCTGCGCGCCGCAGGCGTAGACGATGTTCGGGTCGGTCGGGTGGACGGCGATGCTGTTCACGCGGCCGCTCACGTCGCCGGTCGGGCTCGTCTGGCCGTTCGTCACCTTCGACGGCCCGATGGCGAGCCACTGCCCCTGCGTCAGCGAGGAGGAGGGCGCCTCGATCGTCGGATCGGTCCCGGTGACCGGCGACGACGCCGCCAGCTCGGCGTACGCCTTCGCGATCGCGCCCCCCGGGACGATGCCTGTCGGGTACGCGCGTTGATCGTGAAGGCGCTGGTTCCGGAGAAGCGCCTTCGCCGCGAGAGGACCCGGCCTTACGGGCTTCTCCGAGCCGAGGATCGCGATCGCCTCACCCCGCCGCTCGATCCTGAAACGCCGGCTCCCCGCGCAGTCGGGGCAATCGACCTCGAGCCATCTCGGGCCGCCGAAAAGATCGAGTGTGAGGGGGGCTCCGTCACCGAGGACCGCCTGGAAGTAACCGTCGTGGAGCGCGACGGTCTGCGGCCCCTGCTCCCAGAGCACGTCGCCCCCTCCCGCCCGGTTCGTCAGGCGGAAGGTGACCTCGGACTCGGGGGCGGCGTGCGGCCCCGCGATCGTGTGGAGACGACCCTCAAAGATAAGGTAGACCGGCTCGTCGGCGAGCACGGCGGACGCGGAGACGAGCCCGAGCAGGGCACCGGCGATCCAGGCGAGTGGCCGGGCAGGGGTCAGGCGTTCAACCATGAGGGACCGGATCTTACGTCCATCCGTCGCGCCAAGCCACATGCGTTCGCCTCATACCTTTTCGCTGATCGCCTTCGCCTGCGTGAAGAGCAGGAGGTAGTCGTGTCCGCCCGCTTTTGAATCCGTCCCCGACATGTTGAAGCCGCCGAAGGGGTGGACCCCCACCATCGCGCCCGTGCACTTCCTGTTCACGTAGAGGTTCCCCACGTGGAATCGCCGCTTCGCGTCGGCGATGCGCTCCGGCGATCGGGTGTAGACCGCGCCAGTCAGGCCGAACTCGGTGTCGTTCGCGATCCGCAGGCCGTCCTCGAAGTCCTTGGCCTTGATGACCGCGAGGACGGGGCCGAAGATCTCCTCCTGTGCGATCTTCCCCCTCGCCGGAACGTCGGCGATGACGGTCGGCTGGACGAAGGAGCCGTCGGGCGAGCCCGCCTCGCCACCCGTGACGAGCCTTCCCTCGCGCTTCCCCGCCTCGACGTAGCCGAGGATGGTGGCCTGGGCGCGATCATTGATGACCGGTCCCATCTGGGTCTTCGGATCGGTCGGATCGCCGACGGTGATCGCCCGCGTCCCGGCGGCCACCTTCTCGAGAACGGCGTCGTACACCTTCGCGTCGACGATAGCGCGCGAGCACGCGGAGCACTTCTGGCCCGAGTAGCCGAAGGCCGAGGCGACGATGCCGCGCGCGGCCTCGTCGACGTCCGCGTCGTCGGCGACGAGGATGGCGTCCTTCCCGCCCATCTCGACGATGACCCTCTTGATCCAGATCTGCCCGGGGTTCGGCTTCGCCGCGCGCTCGTTGATCCTGAGACCGACCTCCTTCGATCCCGTGAAGGCGACGAAGCGGGTCCTCGGATGATCGATGAGGGGATCGCCGACCGTCGCACCCGCTCCGCTCAGGAAGTTCACGACCCCCGGCGGCAGCCCGGCCTCCTCGAGCACCTCCATGAAGGCGTAGGCGATGGCGGGGGCGTCGCTGCTCGGCTTCATCACGATCGTGTTCCCGGTGACGACCGCGGCGACGGTCATGCCGGCCATGATGGCGAGCGGGAAGTTCCACGGCGGGATGGCGGCGCCGGCGCCGAGCGGGATGTAGCGGAGCTCGTTGCGCTCGTGCGGGACGCGGGTCAGCGGGTGCTTGCCGGCAAGGCGCAGCGCCTCGCGCGCGTAGAACTCGCAGAAGTCGATCGCCTCGGCGGTGTCGGCGTCGGCCTCGGCCCAGGGCTTGCCGACCTCGTGGACCATCCACGCCGACATCTCGAACTTGCGCCGCCTCAGGATCGACGCGCACCGGAAGAGAACCGAAGCCCGGTCCTCGGGAGCGACGTGCTGCCACGTCTCGAAGGCCTTCCACGCCGCAGCGAGGGCCGTCTCGACGTCCTCGCGCGTCCCGGCGGCGAAGTGGCCGATGACCTGGCTCTTCTTCGCGGGGTTCCGCGACGCGAAGGTCTCCTTCCGCTCGATTTTCTTTCCGTCGATGATCAGCGGGTAGGTGCGGCCGAGCTTCGAGGCGACGTGCGACAGCGCCTCCTGCATTTTGTTCCGGTTCTCGTCCTTCGAGAAATCGACGAAGGGCTCGTTGGCGAACGCGTAGGGCTCCATGGGGCCTCCGGAGTCGCGAGCGGGGACGGGATCGTGCGGGGCAGAGGCCGGGATTCTAACACCGGCGAGTGCCGGTCGCAGCCCGCGCGGGCCGGCGCGGGAGGGGGGGCGCGACGTGGAGAGTTCCCCCGGTGCGCTCTAGAATGCCAGCTTCCATGGAACCCCAATCGGTCGCCAAAGTCCTGGCTCGCATCGCCGAGACGGCGTCGGAGACGCTCGAGCTCCAGGAGGTCTTCAACCGGGTGGCCGCCTCCGTCCGCGAGCTGATCCCCTTCGACAACATGGGGGTAGTGCGCATCGTCGAGGAGCGGCTCGCCGTGGTCCATGCCGCGACCTGGGACTGCGGGAACGAGAAGCCCACCTGCTCCGACCCGACGCCGCTCGAGCTCTGGTCCCCGCGCATGCGCCCCCGGCCCGGTCCCCTCCGCATCGACGACGCCGAGACGGAGCTCGATCCGTCGTTCCGTCTCGACGCCGAGATCATCCACAAGGGAGTCCGATCCATCCTCTGGCAGTCGTTCCGCGCGGGGGACGCCTTCTCGGGAGGCGTCTGGCTCAGCTCCGGCCGCGCGTCGGGCTTCACGGAGGAGCACCAGCAGGTCCTCGCCCCGATCGCCGCCCTCCTCGGATCCGCGGTGGAGCACTGGAGGATCTGGGATGCCGACCGCGTGCGCCGCGAGCGCCTCGATCAGCTCGAGTCGATCCTCGCGACCCTCACGCCGTCGCTCGACGTCCGCGAGATCTTCGAGCGCATCGCCGAGGCGGTGCGCGAGGTGATGCCCCACGATCTGATGGTTCTCACCGAGCTCGACGCGCTGGCCCGGACCATCCGGCCGATCGGCGAGTCGAAACGCATCGACGCGCGCGTTCCGAGCGAGCCGGTGCACCTGACCCAGGAGGAGGCCGAGCGCTGCCGGATGGAGTCGGAGATCTTCCGCGATCTCCCGGCGGAGCTCGAGCCCACGACGGAAAGGAACCGCCTGCTCCTCGGGAGCGGCATGCTCTCGTGGCTGAGGGTCCCCGTCTGGATGTCGGGCGAGGTCCACGGCGCGGTGAGCTTCTTCGACCGGGAGCGATCGCGGTACGGCGACGCCGACGTCGAGATCGCGCGCCGGATCGCGGACCGGATCGCCCTCGCCCTGTCCTATCAGCGGCTCGCCGAGGAAGCGCGCCTCGCCGCGGAGGCGCGCGAGCGCGCCGAGCGGCTCGAGGCGACGGTCGCGACGCTGACCCGCGAGCTGCAGTCCCAGGGGCGCGGCCGCGTCATCGGCGTCTCGCGGTCGTGGAAGCACGTCCTCACGCAGGTCGGCCGCGTCGCGTCGTCGGGGACGACGGTCCTCATCACGGGCGAGTCGGGGACGGGCAAGGAGGTCGTGTCACGCCTCATCCACCAGGGATCGCCGCGCTCGGCGAAGCCGCTCATCGCGATCAACTGCGCGGCGCTCCCGGAGCAGCTCCTCGAGTCGGAGCTGTTCGGCCACGAGAAGGGGGCCTTCACCGGAGCCGTCGCGGCCAAGATCGGCCAGCTCGAGCAGGCGGCCGGCGGCACTCTCTTTCTCGACGAGATCACCGAGATGAGCCCTCTCGTCCAGGCGAAATTCCTGCGCGTGCTGCAGGAGCGAGAGTTCCAACGCGTCGGCGGGACCCGAGTCCTCCGCGCCGACGTGCGCGTCGTCGCCGCGACCAACCGGAACCTGGCGACGGCGATCGCCAGGGGACAGTTCCGCGAGGATCTCTACTATCGGCTCAACGTCTTCGAGATCCAGATCCCGGCCCTGCGCGAGCGTCCCGACGACATCCTTCCCCTCGCCGAGTCCTTCCTCGATGAGCTCGGCCGGACGATGGGGCGCCCCGCCGCGGGCATCTCCCGCGACGCATGCCAGTGGCTCCTCGCCTACGGCTGGCCGGGCAACGTCCGCGAGCTCCGGAACGCGATCGAGCGGGCCATCCTCCTCTGCGACGGCGGGCTCATCACGCACGAGCACCTCCCGGCGGCGATCGGCCGCAGCGAGCTCGCGCGCGAGCGGACGCCGGCCCCGGGGACGGATCCGGCCACCCCCCTCCCGCCGGGGGGCGTCCAGCTCCAGGAGATGGAGCGGAAGTTCGTCGAGCAGGCCCTCAGGAGCGCGAAGGGCAACAAGTCGCAGGCGGCCCGGCTCCTCGGGCTCACCCGGGCCCAGCTTTACACGAGAATCCAGAAATACGGGTTCAACTGACCCGAACGCCCGGCTTGCCCCCCCGCACGGGTGAACGTAAATAGGTGGTGCGGAGTCTCACGCTCAATGACTCGAAAAACCCTTCTGGCGCCCGTCGTGTGTCTTCTCATCGCGACAGGCGTGCTGTCGATTGCGCATGCCGGCACGGTTCCCGCCGGGTTCGTCGAGACGAACCTGCCGGTGGACGTGTTCCAGCTCACCGACTTCGACTGGGATCCGACCGGGGACATCTGGCTGATCAGCAAGCTGGGCAAGATCGAGGTGCTGCACGTCGGGGACCCCGCGCCCACCGTCGTCACCCAGCTCGCCAACGTCTCCAGCGACGGCGAGGAGGGGCTGGTCGGGCTCGCGATCGATCCCGACTTCCTCACCAACCACTTCATCTACTTCTACGTCACCGACCTCGGCCCGCCCGTGCACAACAAGGTGATCCGGGCCGAGGTGTCGGGGAACAGCCTCCTCAACATCACCACGCTTCTGGACGGCCCCGAGCTCCTCAGCATCATGCACATGTCCGGCGGCATGCGCTTCGGCCCGGACGGGATGCTGTACGTGACGATGGGAGACAACTTTCAATTCTCCCCGGCGCAGGACAGGGGGTCGCTCCTCGGAAAAGTGCTCCGGATCGCGCGCGACGGCTCCATCCCTTCGGACAACCCCTTCGTGAGCGATCCGAACGCGCGTCCCGAGGTATGGGCGCTCGGCTTCCGGAACGCGTGGCGCTTCATGTTCCAGCCGGTGACCGGCAACCTCTTTCTCGGCGACGTCGGGGACGTCACGTGGGAGGAGCTCGACGTCATCCTGAAGGGGCAGGATTACGGCTGGCCTCTCGTCGAGGGGCCGGCGCCGCCGGGCGTCGCGGGGATGACCTATCCCATTTATTCCTACAACCACAACGGGACAGGGGCCGCGATCATCGGCGGCGACTTCATGAACACGCTGAACTTCCCCGCCCAGTACAACGGAAACTTCTTCTACGCCGACTACGCCCTGAAGGTCGTCTACCGGATGCAGCTCGACTCGAACAACCTGCCCACGAGCGTCGAGGAGTTCGCGACCAATCTCCCCTTCATCACCCACGTGCGCGTCGGCCCCGACGGGGCGCTCTACTATTGCAGCATCAACTTCCAGACGATTTACCGGGTCGCGTGGGTCGGCGGATCGAACCACCAGCCCTCAGCGATCGCGACGGCGACGCCCACGAACGGGCTCAACCCCCTCAACGTCCACTTCGACGGCACCGGCTCGAGCGACGTGGACCCCAACACGACCCTCACGTACGCGTGGGCCTTCGGCGACGGCGGGACCTCCACGGCGGCCGCCCCGAACCACACCTACTCGATCGCAGGCTCGTACACGGCGTCGCTGACGGTGAGCGACGGATCGCTCACGTCGTCGGCCTCGATCCGCATCGTCTCCGGGAACCGAGCCCCGACCGCCACGATCTCGATGCCGGCGAACGGGAGCTTCTTCAATGGCGGCGACACGATCAATTTCGCCGGCTCGGCGTCAGACCCCGAGGAGGGGACGATCCCCGCGTCCGGCTTCGACTGGACGATCGTCTTTCACCACAACGTCCACACGCACCCGTTCCTCGGCCCCATCAGCGGGATCACCTCGGGCAGTTTCGTGACGGACACCACGGGAGAGCCCGACCCGAACATCGCGTACGAGATCATCCTGGACGCCTCCGACACCGGCGCTCCGGTCGGGTCCGCGGCGGTTCTCACGGACCGGAAGAGCGTCTTCATCTACCCCAACCTCAGCGTGATGTCGTTCCGAGCCACGCCGCGCGCCGATCTGGCTCTGCAGCTCAACAGCAAGCCGATGACGCCTCCCGCCGACGTGACCGCCGTGGTCGGGCACTCCTTCACCCTCGGGGCCGTCACGCCGCAGACGCCCGGGGACGGCCACACGTACGTCTTCAACGACTGGTCGGACGGCGGGGCGCTCCAGCACTCCATCGCGACGCAGCCGTCGAACACGACGTACACCGCACACTATCGATGCAATCTGATCACGGAGATCTCGGGGGTCCTCGCCTCCTTCAGCGGAGGCAAGATGACGCTGAACTGGACGGCGCCATCCGACCTCTGCCTCGCGGCAGGCGGCGCGGTCTACCACGTCTACTCCGCAGCGACAGCCCGCCCGGCGACGCCGCCGGGAAACTTCCCGACGTCCCCCGCCTTCACCCTGATCGGGACGACGACGTCCACGTCCCTCACCTTCACCCCCGCGGTCGGCCGCCGCTTCTATCTGGTCGTCGGCATTGGGAGCGACGGCGCCGAGGGGCCCGTGGGCCACTACCTGCACTGAAAGTTGATTCCTCCCGCAAAGGATTCCGGCCGGAGGGGTAATCTGCACGCAGGAGGTCGCTCATGAATAAGATCATTCTCGGGCTCATCGTCGGCGGCGTGCTCGGCATCTTCGACGGGATGACGGCGTGGTTCACCCCCGCCGTCCGGCCGATTCTGGCCGGCATCGTCGTCGGCTCCACCCTCAAGGGGGTCATCGCCGGAGTCCTCATCGGCTGGTTCTCCCGCAAGGTGATCTCGGTTCCGAAGGGGATCGTCTTCGGGCTGGTCGTCGGGCTCTTCCTCGCCTTCCTCGTCGCGGCGATGCCGTCGGCCACCGGCGAGCACTACTACTTCGAGATCATGCTGCCCGGTGGACTCGTCGGGCTGGTCGTCGGGTATGCCACGCAGCGCTACGGGCAGCCGGCGGCCCAGCGCCGGCAGGTGGCGGGCAGCTGACCCGACGCGGGGCGGACGCGAGGCGTCCGTCCCGCGCCCACGTGCGGAGAACCAGGCAACCTGTCGATGAATCGACAGCAGGCGGGACCTGGCGACGGCCCCCGCTCCACCCCAGGGAATGCGCCGAACCCCATTCTGTGTTTGACGTTATGCCGCCGCGCGCGAGGCGGCGGCGGGTGGCACGCCGATTGACATACATCGCCGGCATGAGCCAGCGATGCGTCGAACGCGTGATCGGCCGCCTCGTCACCGACGAGGCCTTCCGCCAGAGGTTCACCGAGAGCCCGGGCGCCGCCCTCCAGGAGATGACCGAATGCGGGCTGGAGCTGACCTCCCTCGAGATGCGCGCGCTCGCCTCCATCGACCCGAAGCTGATCGCGCTCTTCGCGGACGCCATCGATCCCCGCATCCAGAAAGTTCACGTGAACGGGGGGTGCTCGTGAAGCACGCGGCGCGCGTCGTGCTGACGGCTCTTCTTCTGGCCGCCCCCCTCCCCGCGGCCGCGGTCACCGGCGCTTCGGCGACGCAGCGCCCGCTCACTCTCGACCAGGCGATCGCGATGGCGCTCTCGACGAACGAGGCGATCCTCGTCCAGCGCGAGAGCGTGATCTCCGCCGAGGCGAACGTTTCGGGGGCGAAAGGGGCGTACGATCCGGCGCTGAAGCTGACGGCCGACGCCCGGCGTGCGCTGACGCCCGTCAACTCAGCCTTCTCCGGCGCGCCGCCAGGCGAGCTCGCGCCGACGACGCACACCGCCGATGCAGGGGCGACCCTCGAGCAGCTCCTGCCGACGGGGGCGCTGGTCACCGTGCTCGCCAACCTCTCGCGGACGACGACCAACAACAACTTCACGCTTCTCTCGCCCGCGTACAGCAGCGAGCTCGGAGTCGAATTCCGCCAGCCGCTTCTCCGAGGCCGCAGCATCGACGCCGGCCGGCTCCGCCTGCGGGTCGCGGCGGCCGATCGCCGCGCCGCCGGCGCCGGGCTCCGCGAGACCGTCACGGACTCGGTTGCCGCCGTCGAGCGGGCGTACTGGAGCCTCGTCGCCGCCCGCCGGGAGATCTCCGTGCGTAAGGAGGCGGTGCGGCTTGCCGAGGAGCAGCTCGAGCAGACGCGGCTTCGCGTCGAGGCGGGCGCCGCTCCCGAGACCGAGATCGCCCAGCCGCGCGCCGAGCTCGAGAACCGCCGGGGAGATCTCTCGGCGTCGCGAGAATCGGAAGCGCGCGCCGAGAACACCCTGAAGCTCCTCATTCTCGGAGACGACGCGCAGGGATGGGGAGAGAGGATCGAGCCGCAGGACGATCCCGACGTCTCGCCCGAGCCGATCGACGTCGATCGCGCGCTTCAGCGCGCGCTCGCCGCGCGCCCGGAGATCGAAGGGGCGCAGGCCGCCATCGATCGCCAGCGCTCGACCGTCGAGTTCTCGCGCAACGCCTCGCGACCGGCTCTCGACGCCATCGTCGCGTACGATCGCTTCGGCCTCGCCGGCGGGGAGAACCCGCTCGGCACCGGGTTTGCCGGAGCGCCGCCAATCATCCCGAGCGTCCTCGAGGGCGGATGGGGGCACTCGCTCTCGATGCTCGGCGAGAATCGATACAGCGACGGCCGCGTGGGGCTCGAGGCCCGCTTCACCATCGGCGGGCGGACGGCGAAAGCCGACGTCGCGGTGGCGCAGAGCGCCGCGAGGCAGGCCGAGACGCTCCTGTCGAGCGCCCGGAAAACCGTGCGCGCCGAGGTCCTCGACGCCGCGGCCGCGATGGACACGGCGGGGCAGCGGATCGGCTCGTCGCGCGCCGCCCGCGAGGCGGCCGAAGTGCAGCTCTCCGCCGAGCGCGATCGCTACGCCGCCGGCCTGTCGACCAACTTCCTCGTCCTCACGCGGCAGAATGACCTTTCACACGCCCGCCTCGACGAGATCTCGGCGCGGACCGACTACCGCAAGGCGGTCACCGAGATGGCGCGCGCGACGGGCACGCTCCTCGCGGATCGCCGTATCGACCTCGGGCCCGCAGACGCCGCGGGGTCACGATGATCCGCTCGCGCAGAATGGAGACTCCGATTCATGGCTAAGCGAATGGTCCTGATGCTCGTCGCGATGACGCTTTTCCTCGCGACGATAGGGTTCGTCAAGACACGGCAGATCCAGGCGGCGATCGCGCAGGGTCAGGCGTACAGGCCGCCCCCGGAGGCGATCACGACCACGATCGCGAAGCCCGAGATCTGGCGAAAGACGCTCGGGGCGATCGGCACCACCGCCGCCGTCCAGGGGGTGATGGTCAGCGCGGACCTCCCGGGTCTCGTCGACAGGATCGCCTTTCAGTCGGGCAGAACGGTCGCCGCGGGCGATCTCCTCGTCCACCTCGACACCCGGCAGGAGGAAGCCCAGGCGGCCGCCGCGATCGCGAAGCGCGACCTCGCGCGCCTTTCGCGCGACCGCATCCAGGGGCTGCGCGCGAAGGGGGTCACGTCGCAGTCGGAGCTCGACGCCACCGAGGCCGAGTTTCGCCAGGCGGAGGCGAGCGTCGGCGAGATCCAGGCGACGATTCAGCGCAAGACGATCCGCGCGCCCTTCACGGGCCTCCTCGGCATCCGCGAAGTCAATCTCGGCCAGTACCTCGACAGCGGTCAACGGATCGTCCAGCTCCAGGCCCTCGACCCGATCTACGTGAACTTCTCTGTGCCGCAGCAGGATCTCGCGCTCGTCCCCCCCGGAGCCGAGGTGAGGCTCACGGACGACGGTCAGAAGGACCTTTCAATGACGGGCAAGGTCTTCGCCCTCGCCTCGGTCGTCGACGAGAAGACGCGCAACGTGCAGGTCCAGGCCGTCTTCGCGAACCCGAGCGGGCGCGTGCGGCCCGGCATGTTCGTTCGCGCCGAGGTCGCGCTGAAGGCCCAGGACGAGGTCACCCCCATCCCCACTTCGGCCATCAAGTACGCGCCGTACGGCGACTCGGTCTTCGTGGTCGAGGAGATGAAGGGGCCGGACGGAGCCGCGTACAAGGGGCTGAGGCAGCAGTTCGTGAAGCTGGGTCCGTCGCGGGGAGATCAGATCGCCGTCCTCTCGGGGCTGAAGCCCGGAGAGGAGATCGCGACGGCCGGAGTCTTCAAGCTCCGCAACGGCGTCGCCGTCGTCGTGAACAACGAGGTCCAGCCCGGGAACGACCCGAAGCCGAAGCCCGAGGACAACTGATGAAGATCACCGACCTTTTCATCAAGCGGCCCGTCCTCGCGATCGTGGTCAACCTCGTCATCCTGATCGCGGGCCTCTATTCCGTCCGGTCGCTCGCGGTGAGGCAGTATCCGCGCAGCGACATCGCGGTCGTCACCGTCACGACGGTGTACGTCGGGGCGAACGCGGACCTGGTCCGCGGCTTCATCACGTCCCCCCTCGAGCGGGTCATCGCGAGCGCCGACGGCATCGACTTCGTCGAGTCGTCGAGCGCGCAGGGGCTCAGCACGATCACGGTCCATCTGAAGCTGAACTACGACACGAACGCGGCGCTGACGCAGATACAGTCCAAGGTGGCGCAGGTCCGCAACGACCTCCCCCCCGAATCGCAGGCGCCGGTCATCGCCATCCAGACGGCGGACAGCCAGTTCGCGGCGATGTACATCGGATTCTCGTCCAACGATCTCACGCAGAGCCAGATCACCGACTACCTGACCCGCGCGGTGCAGCCGAAGCTCAGCGCGATCAGCGGGGTCCAGCGCGCCGACATCCTCGGCGATCGCAACTTCGCGATGCGCGTCTGGCTCAAGCCCGATCGGATGGCCGCGCTCGGCATCTCTCCCGGAGACGTCCGCGACGCGCTGTCGAAGAACAATTACCTCGCCGCGCTCGGCGCGACCAAGGGGTCGATGGTGTCGGTGAACCTCGTGGCCAACACCGACCTCAAGACCCCCGACGAGTTCCGCCAGCTCGTCGTGAAGGAGGACGGCGGCACGATCGTCCGCCTCGGCGAGATCGCCGACGTCGTCCTCGGCGCCGAGAACTACGACTCGGAGGTCCGGTTCTCCGGGCAGACGGCGACCTTCATGGGCGTCTGGGCTCTGCCCACGGCGAACTCGCTCGAGGTCGTCGAGACCGTCCGGGCCGCGATGCCCGAGATCGAGTCGCAGCTCCCCGCGGGGATGAAGCTCGGCATCCCCTACGACTCCACCGTCTACATCCGCAGCGCCCTCGACGAGGTCCTCAAGACCCTCACCGAGACGCTGCTCATCGTCATCGTGGTGATCTTCCTCTTTCTTGGCTCGGCGCGGGCGGTCGTCATCCCGTTCGTCGCGATCCCGATCTCCCTCGTCGGCGCCGTCTTCCTGATGCTGGCCGCCGGGTTCACGATCAACCTCCTGACCCTCCTGGCGATCGTCCTCTCCGTGGGGCTGGTCGTCGACGACGCGATCGTCATGGTCGAAAACGTCGAGCGGCACCTCCGCGCGGGCGAGAAACCGCTCGCCGCGGCGATCCAGGCGGCGCGCGAGCTCGTCGGCCCGATCATCGCGATGACGATCACCCTCGCGGCGGTCTACACCCCCGTCGGCATCCAGGGGGGCCTCACCGGCGCGCTCTTCCGCGAGTTCGCCTTCACGCTCGCGGGGGCGGTGATCGTGTCGGGCGTCGTCGCCCTGACCCTTTCCCCGATGATGGGGTCGAGGCTCCTGCGCTCCGGCGACTCGGAGCGCGGCTTCGCGGCCGTCGTCAACCGCACCTTCGATCGGATCCGCGACCTGTACACGCGCGGCCTCACCGGCACGCTCAAGTACCGGCCGGTCATGATCACGCTCTGGGCAATCGTGGTCGCGCTCATCGTCCCGTTCTACCTCCTCTCGCAGCGCGAGCTGGCGCCCGCCGAGGATCAGGGGGTCGTCTTCGCCGTCCTCCAGACGTCGGCCAACTCGACCCTCGATCAGACGATGCTCTTCGCGACGAAAATCGACGGCGTCTTCCGCGCCTTCCCCGAGATGGAGAACACCTTCCAGATCACCTCGCCGACCGGCGGCTTCGGCGGGATGGTCACGAAGCCGTGGAACCAAAGGACCCGGAGCACCGCGCAGCTCATGATGCAGGCGGGGGCCGATCTCGGGAAGATCCCGGGCGTCCGCGCGATCCCGCTGACGCCGCCTCCGCTACCGGGCGGAGGCAACTTCCCCGTGGACTTCGTCGTCGCCTCGACGGCCGAGCCCGCGCAGCTCGTCGAGTTCGCCGACAAGCTCGTCCAGAAGGCGTTCGCGAGCGGCCTCTTCATCTTCGCCGACGCCGACGTGAAGTTCGATCAGCCGCAGACCGAGGTCGTCTTCGATCGCGACAAGGTGCGCTCCCTCGGCGTCAACATGAGCGAGGCCGGCGGCGATCTCGCGACGATGCTCGGCGGGAACTTCGTGAACCGATTCAGCATCCAGGGGCGCAGCTACAAGGTCATCCCCCAGATCAAGCGCGCCGAGCGCCTCACCCCCGAGCAGCTCCAGCAGGTCTACGTGAAGGGGCCCGAGGGGAAGCTCGTCCCCCTCTCGACCTTCGCCTCGCTCAAGACCACGACGGAGCCGCGCGACCTGAAGCGCTTCCAGCAGCTCAACGCCGTGCGCATCCAGGGGGTCATCCCGCCTCCGGTCTCGCTCGACGCCGCCCTGCGCGTCCTCGAGGACGAGGCGAAGACCATCCTCCCGCCGGGGTTCACCGTCGATTACGCCGGCGAGTCGCGGCAGCTCCGCACCGAGGGGAGCAAGTTCCTCGGCACCTTCCTCCTCTCGGCGATCCTCATCTACCTGGTGCTCGCCGCGCAGTTCGAGAGCTTCCGGGATCCTTTCATCATCCTCGTCGGCTCGGTCCCCCTCGCCATCTCGGGGGCGCTCCTCTTCTCGTTCCTCGGCCTCACGACGCTGAACATCTACAGCCAGATCGGGCTCATCACGCTCGTCGGGCTGGTGTCGAAGAACGGGATCCTGATCGTCGAGTTCGCGAACCAGCTCCAGGAGCGCGGGGCCGACAAGACGCGCGCCGTCATCGAGGCCTCGGCGACGCGGTTGCGGCCGATCCTCATGACCACCGCGGCGACCGTCATGGGGCACTTCCCGCTCATCATCGCGACCGGCCCGGGCGCCGGCGCGCGCAACAGCATCGGGATCATGCTCGTCACGGGGATGATCATCGGGACGGCGTTCACGCTGTTCGTGGTGCCGTCGATCTACGTGCTCGTGGCGCGTGAGCGATCGCCGCGCGTGGTCGAGGAGGGCGAGGGGGAACTGTCCGGGATCATGGAGCTGGCGCTCGCGGCGGATTGAGGACGATCGGCAGGCCGCGAAAGACTCAGTCCGCCAGCTCGTCCGCATGCAGCGCGAAGGAGAGATCCTCCGTCCTCGCGAGACAACTCGTATCCAGACCTTCCACGCGGCCGGCGGTGACGAAAGCCTGTTCCATCTGCGCGACGCACGGGTCCGTGTCGTTGTGTGACCGGTTGGGCAGGACGAGATGGCGCGAGTTGGTGAAGGACCGCGCCGCCCTCTCGCCGTAGCGCGGCGGCGTCGCGAGATCCAGGGCTCCGGTGAGGATCAAAGCGGGAACGTTGGACTGGCCCGGGGTCCAGTAATCCTCCGGCAGCCAGCCGCGCACCCACTCGCCGCAGGCAAGGATTTCCCGGCGGACACGGAAGTCGCTCAGGAAGGTGCCGGCCGCTGCCGCCGGCACCGCGGCGGCGTCGAAGTGCAACTCCTCGTTGCAGACGATCGAGAGATAGACGCCCTTCGGAATCCCGCTCTCTTCCTTGGAAGCCAGCCTCCGGGCGATCGGTTGGTAGTCGCCCGCGGCGGCGAGGTGGATCAACAGGGGGAGGTCGTGGATTCTCTCCGCCGAAAACAGGAGACGCACGACGAAGCCGCGCAGAATCTCGGCGTCGATCGGGACCTCGACCTCCTGGCCGGTCTCGGTCTGGCTCACCTTGACCTCGACCGGCTTCTCGGCGAGGCGCGTGAGGAGTGCGCTGAACTCCTGCGCGAGGTTGGGAAAGGCATCGTGGCAACCCGGCTGCCGGGCGCACGCGGCGAAGGCCAGGTCCAGCGCCGCTTCGGTGGACCGGGGAAACTCGAGCCACATCGGCACGTCGAAGGGGACCACGCCATGCAGGACGACCGACCGGACGCGCTCCGGGTGCTGGCGCAGGTAGACCATCGCTGCCTGGGTTCCATACGACACGCCGTAGAGGTTCAGCCGCGGATACCCGAGCCAGGAGCGGACCTCGTCCAGGTCGTCCATCGCCACGGGGGTCGTGTAGAAGCGCAGGTCGGCCTTGCTCTCCAATTCCGCGCGGCAACGGCGGACCGCCGCAAGGAAGCGGGCCTCGTCGCGATACTCCGCGCTCGCGGGATCCGTGGGCAGATCGCATTCCAGCGGATTGGAGGCCCCGCTCCCCCGCTGATCGATCAGCAGGATGTCGCGGTGGAGCCTCAAGTCGGAGAGCGCCCGGTTCAGGAAACCCGCGTAACGGGTGGCCGGCGCGACGCCGCCGCCGGCGAGGAAGACCAGCGGGTCGGGGGCCACATCCGGTGTCTTCGCCGGCAGGACCACGATGTTGAGACCGATCTTCCTTCCTGTTCCGGCGGCGCGGTTCTCATAGACCTCGTACCGGCCGCAGAGGACCTCCTCGTCCACGCCCGAGACCCGGCAGGGTGTCAGCTTGTCGTTCACGCGGCGACCGGGGGCCGCGGCGGGACGCTGTCCCACTCGGGCGCAGGAATCCATCGTGAGGCTCAGCGCAAGCAGCAAGATAGCGGTGGGAACTCTCGGATTCATCGGCACTCCCCTCCCTGGCAGGATGGCGCCTACGAGGAGAGGTCGTCCGTGGTTCCGGCGGAGCGCGGGAACGAGTGAGGAGCTGAGAACGACAGCCGAACTCGGTCTTCTGGTGCCCAACGTCAACGGTAGAAAAGCCTGAATTCGGGCTTGACAACAATAGTTGTCAAGAGTACCATCTCCTCATGCTCGATATCCACGTCATCCATGATCCGGCGGCGGCGGCGGTGGCCCTGGAGCCCATGCGGAGTCGACTCCTCTCCGAGCTGGCCGCGCCCGCCTCGGCGGCGACATTGGCCACGCGGGTCGGCTTGCCTCGGCAGAAGGTCAACTACCATCTGCGCGCGCTGGAGGCGCACGGGTTGGTGCGTCTCGCCCAGGAACGCAAGTGGGGCGGGCTGACGGAACGCCTGCTTGTGGCGACGGCTGCTTCCTACATCGTTTCGCCGAGTGCCTTGGGACCGGTCGCCATGGATCCCCATCGGGAAGTCGATCGGCTGTCCGCGAGCTATCTCATCGCTCTGGGCGCGCGGATCGTCCGCGAGGTGGCCGACCTCGTTCGTCGTGCAAAGAAGGCGGGCAAACGCCTGGCGACCCTGGCGGTGGATACCGAGGTTCGCTTCCGGTCGCCGGCGGACCGGGCGGCTTTCAGCGCCGAGCTCGCCGAGGCCATCACGAGGCTCATTTCGAAGTACCACGATGAATCCGCCCGCGGCGGCCGCGCGCATCGCCTGGTGGTCGTGGCGCACCCTCTGCCGAAAACATCCGATCTCAAGGAGCCATCATGAGCGTGAAGCAAGAAGCCTCCGGGCGCCGTTCCCTCCAGGTCGAACTCGAGG
The DNA here is from genome assembly GCA_016195325.1 of Acidobacteriota bacterium. Lineage (NCBI taxonomy): Bacteria > Pseudomonadati > Acidobacteriota > Acidobacteriota bacterium. The sequence continues at coordinate 17,509 of JACPZX010000072.1, read as the reverse complement.
TCCCCGGCACGCCGGAGGAAGTCTGGCAGGCCATCGCCACCGGGCCGGGAATTTCGTCCTGGTTCGTGCCGGCTGAGTTCGAGGATCGCGACGGGAAGCCCGTCGCACTGAAGTTGAGCTTCGGCCCGGGCATGGATCCCAGTTCTCCTCTGACGGCCTGGGATCCGCCGCGGATGTTTGCCGCGCAGGGCGAGGGTTGGGGTGGCTCGCCGCCCATCGCGACCGAGTGGAGCGTCGAACCCCGCGCGGGTGGTGTGTGCATCGTCCGCATTGTCCATAGCCTTTTCGCCAGCACGGACGAGTGGGACGACCAGCTGGAAGGCACCAAGTCCGGGTTTTCAGGTTTCTTGCGCAACCTGCGAATCTATCTCACGCACTTTCGCGGCCAACGCTCCGCGATCCGGCAGTTGGCGGCTCCCGTCGCGGGAACCGAAGCGGATGCCTGGGGAACGCTGACCGCGGCATTGGGACTGAAAGGCTTCAGCGTCGGGCAGCGTTGGACGGCGCCGGCGGGTGTCCCGGCGCTCAGCGGCGTGGTGGAGTACGTCACCCGGAATCCGTACGACGCCCTGCTGCGCCTCGACAAGCCGGGGCAAGGCGTCGCCGCCCTTGGCGTCTTCACGTTCCCCGGCGGCAGCCAGACCATGGTTGCGATGAGCTTCTACATGTACGGCGATCAGGCGGCCGGAACTGTCGCCCGCATGGAACCACTCTGGCAAGCGTGGGTCCAGGAACGCTTCCCGATCCCGGCGGAGCCGGGGAAGAGCGCATGAGAAAGCTCAAGATCATCGAGCACATCTCGCTGGACGGCGTGATCCAGCACTCCGCCGATGACGGCGACTTCCCTTACAGCGACTGGACCGCGCCCTATCGGACTCCCGCCGGCCGGGACGCAGTAGCGGCCGCGCATGGCGAGCGCTTCGATCTGCTGCTCGGTCGTCGCACCTACGATATCTGGTCGGGCTTCTGGCCAAAGGCGCCGAGCCATCCGTTGGCGGACCGCCTCAATGCGGCGACGAAATATGTCGCGACGCATCGTTCGGAGAGTCTTGAGTGGGGCCCGTTCGAGGGAATTGGACCGGACCTCGTCGAGGGCGTTCGCCGCATCAAGTCGCAGGACGGCCCGGGCCTCGTCCTCTCGGGAAGTTCCACACTGACATCGACGCTGCTCGAACATGGGCTTGCGGATGAAGCCGTGCTGATTGTCTCTCCGGTTCTGTTGGGCACCGGGAAGCGCTTCTTTAGAGAGAAGACCCCGGCACGCGCATTCGAGCTTGTCAGCACGACAGCCACGCCGTCCGGCGTCCTCCTCAACACGTACAAGGTCGCCGGGCCTTTGAAGGCCGGATAGTTCGACGACGCGACATCGTGCGTACTGTCCGCGCTCGTATGTGCCCACATCCCGGAGTGCTGCATGCAATTCCGTTCAGCCGTCCACCGTCCTGTCCCGGCGGTCGCGCAGGGCGACCGCCCACGCCGGTCCCCGCGCCCGAACTCCACGCGCGCAGGCCCAGGAAGAGACGGGTGTCCAGAGCGGGGCCGGAAGACATGCCTCGGAGGCCATTCCCGAGGCGCGTGGAAAACAAGAACTCAGGGAACGGTTACAGAGAAACCGACTGTCCCCGTCGCGGCCGCCGCGACCCCCGCCGCGAAAGTCCACTTCACGTGGGTGACGACGCCGGCCTGCGACGCGTCGTAGGTCGCCCCGCCGTCGTGCGAGTAGGTGATCGCCGTCCCAGCCCCCGAGGCCGAGCCCGGGAGATACTTCGCCGGCGACGGGACGGGATCGATGAGGACCACGTTCTGCGCGTCGAGATTTCCCGCGTTCGTGTACGTCACCGTGTAGGCGATCGACTGCCCCGGCGTCGCCGTCGCGCGGCTCGCGGACTTCAACAGCGTCAGCACCGGCCCCCCGAGCGTGACGACGTCGGTCGCGGTGTCCGACACGGACATGTCCACCGACGACGTGGCCTTCCCCACCACGGTCGCCACTTTCCCCACGGCGACATTCGGCGTCGCGATGACGGTCAGGACCCGAATGACGCCTCCGAGCCCCGCCACCGACCCCGTGTCCACCTTCCCGTCGGCGTCCGTGTCGGCGAGGACCGTGTCCCCCGCCGTCAGCGTCCCGCTCGCGTCGGCATCGCGATAGAAGGTGACGGACGAGGGAGTGAACGTCCCCGAAGTGGTGAACGACAGATCGAAAACGTCCGCGACGTTTCCGGTATTCGTGATCGTGTGCGCCATGACCGCCGAGGTTCCGGGCGTCGTCGTCACCGCGCGATTGGGAACGAAGGCGACGGTCGTGTAGTAGTTCGTGCCGCCCACGTTGTCGGCGACATCCGACGGGATGGCCGCGGAGTTTCTCGTCGACGAGATGTGGATGTTCATCGCGGAGCCCGCGGCGACGCCGACGTTGGCCCACGAGATGACGGCCTCGGCCGACTTCCCGTCCAACGATCCGCCGTTGAGGTTACCGATCCCGGGGCCGTTGGTGTTCTGCCCCGGGAGCTTGTAGCCGTCGTGGACTCCGGCGTTGCTGATCGCGTCGCCCACGGTCGTGTTGACGGCGGCGTAGGAGTCGCGCCTCAGGTTCGTGCTGCGGCTGCTCCCGTGCCACTCGAGGCGGAGCATCGGCTCACCCTGCTCCATGCGCCCGTTGTTGTTCGCGTCGAGGAAGAACCAGAAGTACTTGACGCTCGCGACGGTTCCCTGCCGATGGATGTAGAAGTAGAGGTTCGTCGCGTCCCAGGTGAAGGCGACGGTGTCGATGTCGAGATACGCGTCCGAGGGGGCGTCGAGGTCGGGGCGGCCCCCCGCCGGCCCGTCGAGGAAGACGTTGTCGGGATCGGCGAGGACGGCGGCCCAGTCGCCGAAGTTGCCGTCTATCGTGATTGTCGTGAGCGTCGGGGTTCCCGCCAGGGCGGAGCCCCCCGCGACGAAAACGAGGGCGGCCATCGCCGCCGCGGCAAGAGGGTGATGACCGCGGCGCGCGCGGGCGCGGAGCTTCCGCTGGCGCATGACATCGCGAATATTGAGGGGCGGGCGCCTCACGTCAATCGGTGAGCGAACGAAGCCGGCGCGTTGCGATATCCTGACCAGCCATGGCGACCCTCTTCCTGATCGACGGCACGTACAACATCTTCAGGGCCTACCACGCCACCCCGAAGCTGACGAACAGCAAGGGGCTCCCGACCAACGCCGCGTACGCGTTCACCTCGATGCTGAGAAAGCTCCTGAACGACGAGAGGCCGGTGTACGTCGCCGTCGTCTTCGACACCGAGAAGCCCACCTTCCGCCACGTGAGCTTCCCCGAGTACAAGGCGCACCGCCCGCCCCCGCCCGACGACCTGATCCCCCAGTTCGATCTCGTGTACCGGGTGTGCGCGGCGCTTCGCGTGCCGGTGATGACGAAGGACGGCTACGAGGCCGACGACGTCATGGCGACTCTCGCCGAGAAGGCGGTCGCCTTCGGGCACGACGCGGTGATCGTGACTTCCGACAAGGATCTCTTCCAGCTCGTGCGCCCCGGCGTGAAGATCCTGAACCCGAACAAGGGAAACGTCCTGATGGACGAGGCGAAGGTCGAGGAGATCTTCGGCGTCCCGCCCTCCCAGGTCGTCGACGTCCTCGCGCTGATGGGCGACGCCTCGGACAACGTGCCCGGGGTTCCCGGCATCGGCGAGAAGGGGGCCCGCGACATCGTGAAGGCCTTCGGCTCGGTCGACGAGGCCGCGAAGAGATCGGAAGGAGAGTTCGCGGCGATCGGGCGCATGGGTAAGAAGTACTGGAACGCGCTGCACGAGCATCACGCGCAGGCTCTGAAGTGCCGTACGCTTGTGACCGTGATGCGCGACGCGCCGGTCGATCTCGATCTCGCGGCGCTGAAGACGGTCGGCCCCGATCGCGCCGAGGCCCACCGCCTCTTCCAGGAGCTGGAGTTCACCGCGCTGGTCGACGAGTTCGCCCCGGCTGCCGAGGGGTCGCTCGTGCACCGGACGATCACGACCTTGCCGGATCTCGACGCCTTCCTCGCCGGGTGCCGCGCCGACGGCGTCCTCTCGGTGGACACCGAGACGACGAGCCCTGACCCGGTGAAGGCCACGCTGGTCGGCGTCTCGCTCTGCAGCCGCCCCGCGGTGGCGGCGTACATCCCGATCGGCCACGCCTACCTCGGCGCCCCCGTCCAGCTTCCCCTCGAAGAGGTGCTCGCCCGGCTGAAGCCGCTCCTCGAGGACGCGACCCTCCCGAAGATCGGCCAGAACGCCAAGTACGAGATCATCATGTTCCGCCGGCACGGCGTGGAGCTGCGTGGCCTCGAGTTCGACACGATGATCGCCTCGTACGTCGTCGATCCGTCGCGGCGCCGCCACAACCTCGACGACCTCGCGCGCGACCTCCTCGGCTACAAGACGATCACGTACGAGGAGATCGCCGGGAGCGGCGTGAAGCAGGTCACCCTCGACTCCGTGGACGTCGAGACGGTGGCGCGCTACGCCGCCGAGGACGCCGAGGTCGCGCTGAGGCTCCGGGCAAAGCTCGCCCCGATGCTCGTCGAGCGCGAGATGGAGGATCTCTACGAGAAGATGGAGCTTCCCCTCGTGCCGATCCTCGCGGCGATGGAGATGGCGGGGGTGCGCGTGGACAAATCGGTCCTGCGCGCGATGGCCGGCGATCTCGACCGCGAGCTGAAGCGTCTCGAGGGGGAGATCTACGAGATGGCCGGCGTTTCCTTCAACATCCAGTCGCCCAAGCAGCTCGGCGACATCCTCTTCGAGAAGCTGGAGCTGGCGTCGAAGCGCAAGACGGCGAAGAGCAAGGCCCTTTCGACCTCCCAGGAGGTCCTCGAGGACCTCGCCGCGCAGCACCCGCTCCCCGCGAAGGTGCTCGAGTACCGATCTCTCGCGAAGCTGAAGGGGACGTACGTGGACGCCCTCCCGCTTCTCGTCAACGAGACCACCGGCCGGCTCCACACGTCGTTCAACCAGACCGTCGCGGCGTCGGGACGCCTCTCCTCGTCCGACCCGAACCTCCAGAACATCCCCGCGCGGACGGAGACGGGGCGAAAGATACGCGCCGCCTTCGTCCCCGACCCGGGGTGCGTCTTCATCGCCGCCGACTACTCGCAGGTCGAGCTGCGCGTCCTCGCCCACATGGCCGACGACCCGGAGATGCAGGACGCCTTCCTCAAGGGGGAGGACATCCACCGCCGCACGGCGGCGCAGATCTTCGACGTGATGCCGCCGCTCGTCACCGACGAGATGCGGCGTCGCGCCAAGACGATCAACTTCGGCGTCCTGTACGGCATGGGGCCGGTGCGCCTGGCGCGCGAGCTCTCGATCTCGCGGAAGGCGGCCACCGACTTCATCGACCAGTACTTCTCGCGCTTCCCGCGCGTGAAGGAGTACATGGATCGCACCGTCGCGGGCCTCGAGCGCGACGGATTCGTCACGACCCTCTTCAACCGCCGGCGCTACTTCCCCGAGATGAAGTCGGGCGACCGCATGCTCATCCAGCAGGCGCTGCGCGCCGCGGTCAACTCGACGATCCAGGGGACCGCCGCCGACATCATCAAGAGGGCGATGATCGACATCGATGCGGCGCTGGCGGCCGGACGATTGAATTCGCGGATGATCCTCCAGGTCCACGACGAGCTCGTCGTCGAGACCCCCGAGGCCGAGGTCGAGCGCGTCTCGCGCCTCGTGAAGGAGAGGATGGAAGGGGCGTGCGCGCTGACCGCGCCTCTCGTGGTCGACGTGAAGATCGGACGGTCGTGGATGGAGGTGACGTAGCTCGTGGGCTCGCCTGCAGTATCATGCTGCGCGTTGATCCTTTCCCGTCGTCATAAAAGGAGATTCATATTGAAGCGAAATCTATTGACCCTCGCAGCAGTCGTCATGATCGCGGCGCTCGCATCGCCGGCCTTCGCCAGCAGCGGCAACCTCAACTTCGTCCTGGGGAATCGATCGCTTCCGGACGACAACTGGGACCGGCTCGATTCCCAGACCGTCTTCGGCGCGACCGTCGACTTCGAGATCAAAGGCTGGCCCGTCGAGCTCGAAGGCTGTCTTCAGGGATCCAATCACACGGAAAACGTGTTCGGAGCGGACGTCAAGGGTCAGGTTCATGAGATCTGCTTCGGCGCGCACAAGCGGTGGGACCTGAAGACCGGGAAGATGCACGTCTTCGCCGGAGGCGGCCTCGCCAACGTCACCGCCAAGATCGAGGGCGCCGGAGTCAGCGACAGCGACAGCTCCCTGGGCGAGTACATCCACGGGGGGATCTTCTGGCGGCTCGGCCACCGGTTCAACCTCGGCTTCGACGGGCGCGTGTTGTTCGGCACGGACATCACGCTCTTCCGCTTGAGCGGCGACGCCAACTACTCGCAGCTCGGCGTGCTCCTCGGCTTCGGCTGGCCCAGGAGCAAGTAACAGGTCGCGAGCGCGACGACGTCGTGACCACCCTCTTCAACCGCCGGCGCTACTTCCCCGAGATGAAGTCGAGCGACCGCATGCTCATCCAGCAGGCGCCGCGCGCCGCGGTCAACTCGACGATCCAGGGGACCGCCGCCGACATCATCAAGAGGGCGACGATCGACGTCGACGCGGCGCCGAGGCCCCCCAGGCCGAGGTCGAGCGCGTGACGCACCTTGTGAACGAGAGGATGGAGGTGACTTGGATGAGACGGGCGCTCGTGCTGGTTGTTACCGGATGGATCGTCTGCGCTCTCGGTGCTCCGGTTCTCGCCGAGGGGAACGCCAACTTCGTCGTCGGACGGCGCTCGATGACGAACCGCGATTACTGGGGTGATTTCGACCGGCAAACCCTCGCCGGAGTCACCGTGGATTTCGGCCGTGCCACGTGGCCGATCCACCTGGAGACGGGACACCAGGAGTCGATGCGGAGGGATAGACATGGGCTCAAGCGGGCCGACGTCGTGGAGGACAACTCGTTCGGCGTCAACAAGAGTTGGGGATCCGGCGAAACAAGCGTGCACCCGTTCGTCGGGGGAGGAGTGTCGCTTGTCACGACCTTTCAGGGACTCGGACCGTTCGGGGGCGGCACCATCTACTCGCAGGACAGGTCCAAGGGGGCGTACGCCCACGGCGGTGCCTTCTGGCGCCGCGGCGCCCGTCTGAATCTGGGCGTCGATGCCCGGGTTCGCAGCGGGAGCTCGATTCATTTCCTGGGCAGGCGCGGCAATGCCCAGTACGCTCAGGTCTCGTTTCTGATCGGCTGGGGCTGGCCGACGACGAAGTAGAGCCGACCGACCCCGCCTACCCGATCAGCGCCTCGGCCGTGAGCCGCCCCGCGAGGATCGCCTCGCGCAGTCGATCGATGTCGGGGGCCGGCGACCGATCGACGGTGTAGGGCTCGACCCCGATCGCCCGGATCGCGTCGATCGCCGCGCGCGTCCCGCGCCCCGGCGCGAACCTCTCGCCGTCCGCCGCCATGAGCTTCTGGCGCAGGTGCAGCGCCTGGAAGGCGCACAGGAGCTCGACGGCGACGATGGTCGCCACGTTCGAAACGATCTCGCGGGCCTGCCGCGCGCCGTGCGTCCCCATGCTGACGTGATCCTCGAAGCCGTTCCCCGTCGGGATCGAATCGACGCTCGCGGGGTGCGCGAGAACGCGGTTCTCGGCGACGAGCCCCGCCGCGAGGTACTGCGGCACCATGAGCCCCGAGTTGAGGCCGCTGTCCTCGATCAGGAAGTCGGGAAGGCCGCGGTTGAACTTCGAGTCGAGGAGGAGCGCCGCCCGGCGCTCGCTCGAAGAGCCGATCTCGCAGACCGCGATCTTCAGGAAGTCCGCCGCCATCGCGACCGGAGCGCCGTGAAAGTTTCCGGCCGAGAACGACTTGTTGTCGCGGGGGGCGTCGACGAAGACGAGCGGGTTGTCGTTCGCGGAGTTCATCTCGCGCTCCAGCGTGGCGCGGATGAAGCCGATCGCGTCGAGGCTCGCGCCGATCACTTGAGGACAGGTCCGGATCGAGTACGGGGAGTGGATCCCCTCCTTCGGGAAAGGGGCGGGCGCGCGTCCGGCCCGCTTCTCCTCCAGGAACTTCAGATACGCGTCCCGATCGGCGGCGTGATCGAAGACGAGGCGGCTCCCCGCGAGGGCGCGCCTCATCGTCGCCGCGGTCTCGACCTGCCCCGGGAAGCCTCGCGACGCGTTCACCCGCTCGTCGGTGAAGTCGGCGTTCCCGCGGATCGCCTCGAGCGTCATCGCCGCCGCGACGGTCGAGGCCGATCCGATGCGCGACGCGTCGGCGCATCCGAGGGCCGTGATCGACGTGATGAACTGCGTTCCGTTGTTGAGCGCGAGCGCCTCCTTCTCGAGGAGCAGGAGGCGAGGAATCCCCGCGCGGGCCATCGCCTCGGCCCCCGGAAGGATGTTTTCGCTGAAGCGGGCCCTCCCCGAGTCGTAGTCCCCCTGCTTCCCGTCCGCCTCGTCGGGATCCATGCTGAGGACGATCGCCATGTGGGAGAGCGGGGCGAGGTCGCCGCTCCCTCCGACCGAGCCGTAGATCGGCACGCACGGCGTGACCCCCCGGTTCAGCATCTCGAGGAGCGTCGTCACCACCTCGACGCGGCATCCCGAGAGACCCTTGGCGAGCGCGTTGGCGCGGAGGAGCATCGCCCCCCGCACGACGTCCTCGGGAAAATCGGGGCCGACCCCCGACGCGTGGCTCAGGAGGAGATTCCGAGAGAGGCGCTTGAGATCGGCCTCCGGGATCGCGATCTCGCGGTTGATGCCGAACCCGGTGTTGCAGCCGTAGATCGCCGCCCGGATTCCGCCGGGGCCGGTGCGCGTGATCTCCTCGACCCACGCGCGTGCCGCCGCGACGCGCGACGCGGCGGCCGGATCGAGCGACGTCTTGCGGAGGGGATGGCGCGCGACGGAGAGGAAATCGGCGAGGGTCATCCCCTCACCGCTGATCTTCATGGCCGCCGCCGTCATGGCGCCTCCAGGAGCGACCGGATCGTCGCGATCATCTCGGCCCGCGGCACGGTCCTCTGCCCGAAGCGCTGCTTCACCCAGGCCTCCCGATCCGCCGCGTCCCCCTCGCGCTGCTTCCCTTCGCGCAGGTCCTTGATCGACACGGTCCCGGCGTCGAACTCGTTCGAGCCGGCGATGAGCACGACGGGGATGCCGACCTTGTCGGCGTAGGCGAACTGCTTCTTCATCCCGGCGGGGCCTCCCATGTAGATCTCGGCCGGGATGCCGGCGGCGCGCAGCTCCTGCGTCATGGCGAGGTAGTCGGGGATCCGCCCCTGATCCATCACCGTCGTGAGGACGCGCGCCGTCGCCCAGCCCTGGGGGACGAGGCCGAGCCTGTCGAGGGCCGCCAGGAGCCGATCGACGCCGATGGAGGCGCCGGTCGCCTCGACCTTCGTCCCGAGGAAGCGCTCGACGAGGCCGTCGTAGCGGCCGCCGCCGAAAACGGCGCCGAACTCGGGGAGGTCGGTGAGGATCGCCTCGAAGATGGGGCCGGTGTAGTAGTCGAGGCCGCGCGCGATGCTGAGGTCGACGGCGACACGGCTGTCAGGGATGCCGGCCGCCGTCAGGTACTTGTCGATCTCGCGGAGCTCGGCGATCCCCTCCCCTGCGCCGTCGACCGATGCGAAGAGCTTTTCCACGGCGTCGAGGAGGCCGGCGCGGCCGCAACCGGGCACTCCCTCGAGGCTCACGAATCGCTCCACCGCGTCGATCGACGCGCGGGAGAGCCCGAGCCCGGAGATCCTGTCGCCGCTCGCGTCCACGCGCCCCGGGCCCAGCTCGAGGAGGACCGACTTCAGCCCCTGCTTGTCGAGCTTGTCGAGGATCCGGAGCGTCCTCACGCCGGATTCTCCGTCGAGGCGCGCGTACTTCAGGAGTGCGTTCAGGATCTTGCGCGACGAGTAGCGGATGCGGTACGCGCGGAGGCCGAGGGCGGCGAACGCCTCGTCCATCGCCAGCAGGATCTCGGCGTCCGCGAGGACCGTCGGCGACCCGACCGAGTCGATGTCGAACTGAATGAACTCCCTGAAGCGGCCGGGATCCGGCTTGTCGGCGCGCCAGACCGGGGAGACCTGGTAGCGGCGGAACGGGCGCGGCAGGTTCGGGTACTGCGAAACCACGCGCGCGAGGGGGACGGTGAGGTCGTAGCGGAGGGCGACTTCCTCGCCTTCCGGCGACGTCATCCGGAAGAGGCTCTTCGTCCCCTCCTCGCCGAGGCCAAGGAGAGCGTCCACGTACTCGAGCGCCGGCGTGTCGAGGGGAACGAAGCCGTAGCTCTCGAAGACGCTCCGCAGCTTCTCGATCATCCCTCGCCGCGCGACGATCTGGTGCGGCAGGATGTCGCGGAACCCTTTGACCGTTCGCGCCTGCACGCGCCCCGAAGGTGCGTCCGGCATCTTCAGCCCTCGCGGTGAAGTCGGCGCGGCGTTCCGAGGAAAGGCGGCCGATGGTACTGGGGGAGGGATTTGAACCCTCGACCCCCTGATCCACAGTCAGGTGCTCTAAGCCTCTGAGCTACCCCAGCACCGCGCGGGAAATGGCTCCCGAATCGCCGTTTCGAGTCTCTTGTTCAGGGAAGGCAGACCGTACCAGAGGGTCCGGGGCAGGTCAAGGCGCGGGCCCTTCACACCCCCCGTCAGAAGGCCGTCGGCCGCGCCCGTCAGCCCCGTGACGCCCGGCCGGCGGCCGGATTTCGCGCGCCGCGGTGGTCCGTCGAAGAGCCCGGCTGGAGCGGCGAATCGCCGGCTGGTAGAATCGCCGCTCCCCGGGCCCGGCGGATGCCGCTTCCGGGGCAAGAACCCGGGAATTTCATGGCGCGGGAGCGCGCGACTCCTATATTCGGGTTGCTTCCGAAGACGCCCGCGGCCTGCGCCCGTCCCGGCGCCGGCGCGTTTCGAGAAAGGTGAGCTGACGGAATGGCCTCGAAGAACCGGATCCTCATCGTGGACGACGAGATGATCATCCGCGAGGTTCTCCTCGAGCGTCTCTCCGCGCTCGAGTACTCCTGCGACAGCGCCCAGAACGCCGCCGAGGCTCTCAGGAAGATCCGCGCGAACACGTACGACCTGGTCCTCTCCGACATCTCGATGCCGGGGGGCGACGGCATCGCGCTTCTCCGGCAGATCAAGTCGGAGCAGGCGTCGCTCGACGTCATCATGGTCACCGGCGTCGTCGACGTCGACACTGCCGTGCGATCGATCCGGCTCGGCGCGAGCGATTACCTGACCAAGCCCTTCAACCTCGACGAGGTGGTCTTCACCGTCGAGAGGACGCTCGAGAAGCGGCGGCTGATCAACGAGAACCTCGAGTACCAGCTCGACCTCGAGCGCAAGGTCGACGAGCGCACGCGAGAGCTGAGGCAGAAGTCTGACGAGGTGGAGCGCCTCTTCCGCGAGCTGAAGGTCGCGTTCGAGAAGATCAACGCCACGTACGACACGACGCTCGAGGCGCTCATGGAGGCGCTCGACGCGCGCGACACGGAGACCCAGGGCCACTCGCGACGCGTCGCCGAGTACACGGTCGCCGTCGCGCGCCGGATGGGGATCGACGAGCCCGAGCTGACGCAGTTCCGGTGGGGCGCGCTCCTCCACGACGTCGGCAAGATCGGCATCCCCGACGCGATCCTCAGGAAGCCAGGACCCCTCGACGCCGACGAGTGGCTCGTCATGATGCAGCACCCGGAGCTCGGCCGCCGCATCCTCTCCTCCGTCAGGTTCCTCGAAGGCGCGGTGCCGATCGTCTACTGTCATCAGGAACGGTTCGACGGCTCGGGGTACCCGCGCGGCCTGAAGGGCGACGAGATTCCTCTCGGGGCGCGCATCTTCGCCGTCGTCGACTGCCTCGACGCGATGAGCATGGACCGCCCCTACCGGGTGGGGACGACGTACGAGCGGGTGAAATCGGAGCTCCTCAAGTACTCGGGGACGCAGTTCGATCCGGCCGTCGTCAGCGTCTTCCTGGGCATCCCTCCCGAGGAGTGGGACGAGATCAACCATCGCGTCATGGACGACCTCGCGGCGCGCGGCCTGATTCACCGCTACTGAGCCACGGCCGAAGGTGGGCCGCCCGCGGGCGGCGCGGCGAGAGTTCCCAGGGAGGACGCGGGTTGGACTCGGCGGAAAGGATAGGCGCCCTCAGGGAGAACATCGGGCGCGCGATCCGCGGCAAGGACGAGGCGGTGAAGCTCGCCGTCGTCGCGCTCCTCGCGAAGGGCCACCTCCTCATCGAGGACATCCCCGGCGTCGGCAAGACCACCCTCGCCAGCAGCCTCGCCCGATCGCTCGGGTGCGCCTTCCGGCGCGTCCAGTTCACGTCCGACCTTCTTCCCTCCGACATCATCGGCGTCACCATCTTCAACCCCGAGCTGCGCGCCTTCGAGTTCAAGCCCGGGCCTCTCTTCACGCACGTCGTCCTCGCCGACGAGATCAACCGGGCGACCCCCAAGACGCAGTCGAGCCTGCTCGAGGCGATGGGCGAGTTCCGCGTCTCGGTCGACTCGCAGACGCACGCGCTGCCGAACCCGTTCTTCGTGGTCGCGACGTTGAACCCGGTCGAGCATCACGGGACATTCCCCCTTCCCGACTCGCAGCTCGACCGGTTCCTCATGCGCGTCGAGATGGGATACCCCGATGAGGCGGCCGAGCGGGAGATCATCGTGCGCCAGCGGCTCGTGAATCCCGGCGAGACGCTCGAGCCGGTGCTGAGCGCCGGCGAGGTCGTCGAGCTCCAGCAGCGCGTCCGCGACGTCCACGTCGACGACTCCCTCCTCGACTTCATGCTCGCGCTGGTGCTGGAGACGCGCCGGCACCCGGCCATCGAGCTCGGCGTCTCGCCCCGCGGATCGCTCTCGCTCTTCCGCGGCGCCCAGGCCCTCGCCCTCGTCGAGGGGCGGCGCTTCGTCCTCCCCCAGGACATCGCCGCGCTCGCCCTCCCCGTCCTCGCGCACCGGCTCGTGCTCAAGCCCACCGCCGCGGCCGCGCGCAGCGGCGTCACCGCGCGGCTGATCATGGAGGAGATCCTCCACCGGGTTCCGGTGCCGGTTTAGGCTTCCGATCGAGTCTTGGCTGCGCCCATGGCCGGATATAATGTTCGGGCGCGGAGGCAGGCGCTTCCAACCGAGGGGCGGACAGGGCAGCCGACATTCGAGCGACCAAGGGCAGGAGCCCTTTCTACCCCAGCCAACCGGTACCCGTCGACCTCTTCGTGGGAAGAAGCACCCAGATAGACCACATCATGACCCGTGGAGTGGGACAGGTCGCGGCGGGTAAACCTGTCGCCATCTTCCTCCAGGGCGAGTACGGGATCGGCAAGAGCTCCATCGCGAACTACGTTCAGTTTCTTGCCGAGCGACAGAACGGCCTTCACGGCATCCACGCACCCCTCGGCTCAGCGGCGAACCTCGATGACGTCGGGGCGGCGATTCTCGAGGCCACGATTCGATCGGGAGCGTTCGATCCCAGGAAATCCGAAAAGGTGCGGGAGTTTTTCTCCAAGTACATCGGAGAACAAAGCCTCTTCGGAGTGACCGTTCACGCTGAAGCCCTCAAGAGGGATGCGCCGGCGATCGCGTCGGGTTTGTTGCCGTTCCTGAGACAGGTTGTGTCACGCCTCGCCGATACCGGCGTGAAAGGCATCTTTCTCGTCCTTGACGAGATCAACGGAATCACCTCCAACCCCAAGTTCGCCCACTTCATCAAGGAGATCGTGGACACCAACGCGCTCGCGCGGGAACCGCTCCCGCTGTTGCTGCTGGTGTGCGGCGTCGAGGAGAGGCGCCGTGAGATGATTCGACGCCACCAGCCCGTGGATCGTGTATTCGACGTCGTTGAGGTCGAGACGATGTCACCGCCGGAGATGTCGCAGTTCTTCACGAAGGCCTTCGAGAGCATCCACGTGAAGGTCGGCCCGGACGCGATCCGTCAGATGACCGAATACTCGGCCGGTTTCCCGAAGATCATGCACCTCGTGGGCGATGCGGCCTTCTGGTCGGATCGGGATGGCGTCATCGACTCGGATGACGCGCTCGACGCAGTCATCGCAGCGGCCGACGAGGTCGGCAAGAAGTACTTCGACCAGCAGGTCCTCAGCGTGCTGCGCAGCGACGACTATCGCTCGATCCTGAAGAAGATCGCGGGGACCGGCCTCGACATGACGTTTCGCCGGGCGGATGTCGCGAAGGGCCTCACGGATTCGGAGAATCGGAAGTTCAACAACTTTCTGCAGAAGATGAAGCGGCTCAATGTGCTTCGACCGGGAGATGTTCAGGGGGAGTACGTGTTCAACGTGCGGATGGTGCGGCTCTACATCTGGCTCGGATCCCGGCGCACCAAGCGCGGGCGGACAACTGCCTGATCGGACCGGATCCCGCTCGGCCCCCCGACAAGAAGAGCCCATTCTACGCTGGCCAGCCGGCGCCGATTGAGCTCTTCTCGTTGGTCAAATCCGGACGAGATTCTCGGAGTTTCCTCGATCTTGCCTTGGTTGTTGCCGCGCCGGGGCTCGCGGGGGAGCGGAGTGTCCGGCGCTCCCCCACGAAGAATTCGCTCACTCACCCCTGCGATCGCCGGAGATGTCTCGCAGCAATTTCGCTCTGGCCTCCTCAAGCGATGGCGTTACGAGAGCTCGGATTCGCGGATCCGCGAAGGCCCCCCAAGGAGAATCCGCGTCACGGTAAGTCGAAAGATCGATGAATGGAGTTATCTTCTGCCCGGTAGCCCAGAACAGTTCGGCGGTTTCACGGGACACTTGCTCCAGAAGTGGATCGTGGGGGATCTTGGCGAAATTGGTGGGCGTGCATAACCACAACCTGCCCTCGCGGATGGTGTATCTGGCTTCGAGATAGGGCTGGATCTCTTCGTAGCGAAGTCTCTTGAGGCGTACCGGGTCGGTTGGCTTTGATGCGTGAGCCGACCAGAAAGGGGCGATCCCTATCAAGGCCGCCGTGGCCGCTACGATGACAAGAAGTCGACTTCGGACCATGTCGGATGCTCAGCCTTGAGGGCGGCAATTGACGCACGCATACCCGCAGAACTGAATCCCGTAGACCGTTCCCAGGTCCGTGTAGCAGCCTGGGCACTCCGGATCTCCCAGACCGCAATTCCCACCGGGCTTCGGGGGCAGGGGATCGGTCTCGATGCGCTCGGCTCCATTGGCGCCGAACTGAAGGGATGAGATCTGAGAAACCTTACCGGCGCTTGCGACCGACATCGCGGCATCGATTCGCTGACTCAACGCTTGAGATCCCTCGAGGGTCGCCAGCGTGTTCTGGCTCTTGAGAGCTCCTTCGATCTCGCGGCGAGTCTGGCGATTCCGAATCTTGTCGAAGGGGCGGCCGATGTCCTCCTTGTCAAAGAGGATTGGAGCCGAGTACGGCAACATCGCCATCTGCACTCCGTTGACTTTCGTCATCAATCCGTGGCCGACCCACACGACGTGTTGCCCCGACTTGGCTGCCCTGGCGCGAATCACCTTGGTATAGTCGCCGTTGGCGCCGACGCTCGCACGAATCTCGCCGGGATCCGTGACGATAAAGATAGTGATCATGACACTCGCCGCAAGAAGGCCCAGAAACGTCACCCATCTCTTCATCTCTCGTTCCTCCTGTCTCCGCCGCAAGCGGGGAATGCGTAGGGAAACCTGAGCGGTATATCGGATCTCTTCTTGGTCGAGACTCGGCACTCGTACCAGATGAATGAATTCAAGTCAAGAGGAAATTCAGGGCTTTGATTGTGAGCAGCTCGAAATGCCCCAAAATGTCCACGTTTGTTCCATCTCTGTCTTGTCAGCACGATCCGCTGGGTTCCCATTGGTCGGGCCATCCGTCTCTCGAAGCGGATTACCGGGTGATGCCGTGGACACCCCGAGTACTTGACCTGGGTAACACCATCGCCGAGAATCTCGCCGCATCGCCTCGCCCGCCGGCGAGCCGCGGAGACCGAAGTCTCTGGACACCACCATGACCCGCACCGCTCCCTTCCTCATCCGCTTCCTGCTCCTGCTCCTCTGCCTCACGGGCGCGGCGGTCAACACCGGGAACAACCTCCTGTACCTCGTCCTCTCCCTGATGACGGGGTTCGCGATCCTCGCCTTCGTCGCAACGACTCGCTCGCTGCGGCACCTGCGCGTCTCGCTCGTGCTTCCCGATCAGGTCGCGGCCGGCGAGGCGTTCCTCGTCGGGATCGAGGCGGCCTCGCTGGACGCGTGGCTGCCGACCGGAGGATCCGAAGTCACGCTCGCGGATTTCCCCGGGGAGGCGCCGGCCGCGATCGTCGCCGCCCTCGCCCCCGGCGCGCGCGCCGTCGTCGCGATCGAAGCGCGCGCCTCGAAACGGGGAGTTCACTCCGCGATCGGGCTCCGGGTGTCGACCACCTACCCGTTCGGCCTTTTCCGCCGCGCGCGGCGGAGCGCGCCGGCGGACGCGATCGTCGTGACTCCCCGCCGGACGCGGCTTCGATCGATCTGGATCGAGGCCGCCCCCGCGGCCGGCGCGGACCCGGCGCGCCGGCTCGGCGACGGCGCCGAGCTCTTCAACATCCGCGACTACACGCCGCAGGACGACGCGCGCCAGATCGACTGGAAGGCCTCGGCCCGGCTCGATCGGACGATGATGAAGGAGCTCGAGGCGGACCACGAGCGGGCGATCGAGATCGTCCTCGACGAGCGCGCGGCGGGCCCGTCGGCCCCGGCCGCGTTCGAGGGGCTGGTAGAGACGGCCGCGTCGATCCTCGATTACTGCGCGGGGAAGGGTCTCCGGGGGCGGCTGATCGTCTCTCTGGACGGCGTCCCGTCGCGGCCCCTCGAGGGGCGCGACGCGATGCTCTACCTCGCGACCGTGCAACCGCGACGCGACGCGCGGGCCCCGCTGCACGGCCCGGGCCCGGCGGGGGCGCAGCGGATCACGCTCTCCCTCGATCCCTCGATCCGCACGCCGCTGCGGCTCGAGCCGCTCGCGCCATGAATCTCCCCGCGCGCGTGGCGCGGCACCTCACCGCCGTCCAGGGGCTGTGCGCCTGCCTCGCGCTCAGCGCCGGCGCCCTCTTCGTCGCCGAGGCCGTCGGCCCGATCCACGCCGCCCTTCTCCTCGCGGCGGCGATCCACCAGCGCCGCCGCTGGGGAGCTCCGCCGGCCTCCCCCGAAAGCCTCGAGCGGCGCAAGCTGCTCTGGGAGAGAGCGGCCATCCTCGCGCTCGTCTTCTTCATCGCCGACCTCTTCTTCGCGACGCGCAATCTCATCGGCGCGGCGCTGAGGCTCCTCGTCTTCATCGTCTTCTATCAGGCCGACACGCCCCGGACACCGCGCGGCGCCCGGCAGACGCTCACGCTCACCTTCATCCAGATCGTCGCCGCCACTGCCTCCACCACCGAGATGTCGTTCTCGATGTGGATGGCGCTCTACCTCGTCGCCGCGACGTACACCCTCGCCGCGCTCAACGTCTCGGAGCGGGGCGTTCCGGCCGGGCCGCTCTCCCCGGCAGCGCCGGCTCCGGCCCTGCGCGGTCCGCTCGCGCGCCTG
>JACPZX010000071.1 GCA_016195325.1 Acidobacteriota bacterium | reverse complement strand
GGGCCCCCCCGCGCCCCGGCCCCCGGCGCCGGAGGATCCGACACGGAAGGCGGTTCCCAGCGTCCCGCTCGATGGCCTCAGGGAGAAGTTCGCCGACGCCATCGAGGAGGTCGCCTATTTCTGCGGGGAGGTGACGGCCAGGATCAAGGTCGAGCGACTTCCCGACATCTGCCGGTTTCTCAAGAACGATCCGAGGACGCGGCTCGACCTGCTTTCGGACCTGTGCGCCGTCGACTACCCGAAGGATCCGAAGCGGTTCGAGGTCAACTACCACATCTATTCCGTTCCGCACCGCCACCGGATCCGGCTCAAGGTGCGCGTGGCGGACGGCGAGAGCGTGCCCACCGTGAGCACGATCTGGGCGACCGCGAACTGGCACGAGCGCGAGGCGTTCGATCTTCTCGGGATCGGGTTCACCGGCCATCCCGACCTGACGCGCATCCTGCTCCCCGACGACTGGAAGGGTCATCCGCTGCGCAAGGAATACCCCCTTGAGGGGTTCCCGGAGCAGCACCCTCGTTATCGATAGAAGGCGCCAGGAGACGGCGGATGTTCCACACCGAGATTCTCGAAGTGAACATGGGGCCGCAGCATCCGGCGACCCACGGTGTGCTCCGCGTCATCCTCGGGCTCGACGGGGAGACGGTCGTCCAGTGCAAGCCCGTCATCGGCTACCTGCACAGGGGGGTCGAGAAGCTCGCCGAGCACAAGCTGTACGTGATGATTCCGCCGCTGTGCGACCGGCTCGACTACGTGGGGAGCGCCTCCCAGAACCTCGGGTACATCCAGGCGGTCGAGAAGCTCTGCGGCATCCAGGTTCCCGAGCGCGGGCAGTACATCCGCGTCATCCTCGCCGAGCTGAACCGCATCTCGTCGCACCTCGTCTGGCTCGGCACGCACGGCCTCGACATCGGCGCGATGACGGTCTTCTTCTACACCTTCCGCGAGCGCGAGATGATTCTCGATCTCTTCGAGGCCTTCTGCGGAGCGAGGCTCACGACGAACATGTTCCGCATCGGCGGGACGCTCGAGGACTTCCCGCCGGGGTGGATCGAGGGGACGCGGCGCTTCGTCGATCTGCTGCCGTCCCGCATCAAGGAGTACGAGGGCCTTCTCTCGACCAACCGGATCTGGCTCGAGCGCACGAAGGGGGTCGGCGTCATCTCGGCCGAGGACGCGACGAACTGGGGGCTCACCGGCCCGCCTCTCCGGGGCTCGGGGGTCAACTACGACGTGAGGAAGGCGATGCCGTACGCCGCCTACGACCGGTTCGAGTTCGAGGTCCCGCTGGGGACGCACGGCGACACGTACGACCGGTATCTCATCCGCATGGAGGAGATGCGCCAGAGCGCGCGCATCATCCGGCAGGCGCTCGACGGGCTGCCGGGCGGGGATTTCCGAGGGAAGGTCCCCAAGAAGATCAAGCCCCCGATCGCCGAGATCTACCACGTGATCGAGGGGCCGCGCGGCGAGCAGGGCTTCTACATCAAGAGCGACGGCACGGAGAAGCCGTACCGCATGCGGTTCAAGTCCCCCTCCTTCGTGAACCTCCAGGCGCTCCCGGCCCTGTCGAACGGCGCTCTCGTGGCGGACATCGTCGCCATCATCGGCACCCTCGACATCGTGCTCGGCGACGCGGATCGGTAGGCCGCATGGACTCGCGCCTCCTCATCGAGAACGTGGTGATTCCCGCCATCAAGGTGGCGGTGGTGCTCGGCGTCATGAGCGGCGCGGTCGCCTACACGACCCTGCTCGAGCGCAAGGTCCTGGGCTTCATCCAGCTCCGGCTCGCCCCTCGCCGCGTGGGGTTCCACGGGATCCTCCAGCCGATCGCCGACGGCATCAAGCTCCTCCTCAAGGAGGACATCATCCCCGATCAGGCCGATCGCGTCCTCTTCATCCTCGCGCCGGTGATCTCGATCATCCCCGCCTTCGCGGCGCTCGCGGTGATCCCGTTCGCGGGGCGCTCGTTCAGCGTGATGGGGTACGAGATCACCCCGTGGATCACCGACGTCAACATCGGCATCCTGTACATCCTCTCGATCTCGAGCCTCGGCGTGTACGGCATCATGCTCGGCGGGTGGGCGTCGAACTCGAAGTACCCGCTGCTCGGATCGCTGCGAAGCGCCGCCCAGATGGTCTCGTACGAGGTGCCCCTCGGCCTCGCGATCATCGGGCCGCTGTTGCTCGCCGGCACCGCCAGCATGACGGGGATCGTGAGGGCCCAGGAGACGCAGGGGATGTGGTTCTTCTTCCCGCAGATCGTGGCGCTCTTCTGCTACTTCATCAGCGGCGTCGCGGAGACGAACCGGATTCCCTTCGACCTCCCCGAGGCCGAGGCCGAGCTGGTGGCCGGCTACTTCACCGAGTACTCCGGGATGAAGTTCGCCTTCTTCTACCTCGCCGAGTACACGAACATGATCGTCGTCTCGTCGATCGCGACGACCCTCTTCTTCGGCGGATGGCTTCGCCCGTTTCCGAACGTGCAGGCCCTCTCGTTCCTGAACTTCCTCGACTTCATCAATCCGGCTCTCTCGGGAGTTTTCTGGTTCGCGTTCAAGGTCTTCATGTTCCTCTATCTCTACATCTGGATCCGCGGGACCTTTCCCCGGTACCGTTACGACCAGCTCATGAACCTGGGATGGAAGTGGCTGCTCCCCCTCTCGCTCGCGAACGTGGTGGTGACGGCCTTCATCCTGGCGCTCAGACATGGATAGTGCGGGGCGGACGATGATGCGTGGAGCGGCGCGATGAGCGTGGGCACTCTGGTCCGGCGATTCTTCCTCGTGGAGATGGCGCAGGGGATGTGGATCACCCTGAAGAACCACTTCCGCCCGCACATCACGATGGAGTATCCGAGGGAGCGCCCCGCGCTGGCCCCCAGGTTTCGCGGCGTGCCGCGGCTCCGGCGCGATCCCGGGACCGCCGAGGAGCTGTGCGTCGGGTGCCTCCTGTGCGAGCAGATCTGCCCCGACGACTGCATCAGCATCGTCGTCGACAAGCGTCCGGGCGGGAAGGGGAAGATGGCGAAGTCGTTCATCATCGACTACGAGCGCTGCTGCTTCTGCGGCCTGTGCGTCGATCCGTGCCCGACGACCCCCATCACCGCGATCTACATGTCCCACGACTACGAGCTGAGCGACTACTCGCGCCAGGAGTTCATCACCCAGCGCGAGGCGCTCGTCGACGGGCATCCCTTGAAGAGGTACGCCAAGTGACGCTGGGCTACGCCACCTGGTTCTTCTACGTGCTGGCCGCGATGGCGGTCGTCTCCGCCCTGATGGTGGTGACGCGCAGGAACCCGGTGCACTCGGCGATGTTCCTCGTCTTCACCTTCTTCTGCGTCGCCGGCATCTACATCACGATGTCGGCCGAGTTCCTCGCGGCGGTCCAGGTTCTCGTCTACGCGGGCGGCATCGTCGTCCTCTTCCTCTTCGTCATCATGCTCGTGCCGCTCCAGGCGGGAGTCACGCGCCTCCCGGTGACCCGCGGGGCGGCCGCGCTCCTCATCGTGGCGCTCCTTTTCACCACCGTGATGACGATCTATGCGCGCGCCGCCAGGTCGTGCGCCGCCATGGGCGTCCAGACGGAGGGGCCGGCCGGGAACATCGAGGCCGTCGGCATCGAGCTGTACACGCGTTACCTGCTCCCGTTCGAAGTCGCGTCGATCCTCCTGCTCGTCGCGATGGTCGGCGCCGTCGTCCTCGCGCGGAGGGAGACATGATCGTCCCGATTCATCATGTGCTCGTCTTCAGCATGATCCTCTTCCTGATCGGCGTCGTCGGCGTCCTCACGCGCCGCAACGGCATCATCGTCCTCATGTCAATCGAGCTGATGCTCAACGCGGCGAACATCAACTTCATCGCCTTCTCGCGCCTGCTTTCGGATCTCGCCGGGCAGGTCTTCTCGATCTTCGTCATCGTGACCGCGGCGGGCGAGGTCGCGGTGGGTCTCGCGATCATCATCTCGCTCTTCCGCAACACCGAGTCGATCCAGGTCGACGAGATCACTCTCCTGAAGGGATAAGGCTGACCCGATGCTCCGCCACCTCTGGTTCATCCCCCTCCTCCCGTTCACGGGGTTCGTGTTGAACGGGTTGTTCGGGGCGAAGCTGGGGAAGAAGTTCGTGTCGCTGGTGGGCGTGGGGACGGTGGCGATCGCGTTTCTGTGTTCGGCGGCGGCGGTGTACGAGCTGGCGAACGGCCTTCCCGGGTACCAGGGGCTCGAATCGTCAGGGCTGAGGGTGAACCT
>JACPZX010000070.1 GCA_016195325.1 Acidobacteriota bacterium | reverse complement strand
GCGCGTGTAGTCCCGCTCCATCACCCAGAAACACTTCACGTGCTCCCGGAGCGAGGCGTGCGGCTCGTGCTCGCGGTACTTCACGGCTCTCCCCCCCGCGCCTCGCACGCGTTCGCGGGGAAGACGAAGCAGCGCTTCCCGTCGAGGAGGTAAGCGCAGTGCTCCCTCCACCACGCGGCGGCGACCGCGTCCTTCGCGCCGAGGATCTCGACCGCGTCGCGCGCGTTCACCGCGTACCCGGATCGGATCGTGAGGCGGCCGAGCACCGCGGTGAGAAAGATTTGCCACCACGCGCGCGGCCCCGAGAGGACGCCGCTCGCAAGGAAGAACTGACGCCGACTCCCTCGACCGGGCGGCAAGGGAAGCTCGAGGCCGACCCAGGCCTCCCGCACCGCCTCCGGGGCCTCGCCGGGGGGGCGCGCGATGATGAGGATCTTCGCCATAGGTCGTCGATCTACGGTTCGCTCGGCCACTCTCAGCCGCGAGCGAGCAGCTGCTCGACGGTGAAGCCGATGTCGCGAGCGATTTTGCGGAGTAACGTCGGCGAGATGTCACGGCCCGTGTGGAAGGGAACGGTGGTCGCGCGGCCGTCAGGATGCCGGTAATGGCGGTGAGACCCGCGTCGTCGCACCTCTTGAAATCCGTTTTTGGATCAAGAGCGCCGAAACTTCACGCGCCTTGAGGACGGGGACGGAACCCACCCCTACGCCACGCGGATGGTCTGGAGACCCACGAACTCGGACTCGAGTTTCGGATCGCCGTCCTCGAGGAGCATGACGATGACTTCGCGCAGGTTCGCCTCGAGCTCGTCCAGCGTGGCGCCCTGGCTATGCGCGCCTGGCCATCCCGGAACATGGCCGACGTACAGTCCGGTATCCGGGTCGCGCTCGACGATGAAATTGAAGGTGCGCATCCGCGCTCTCCTTTTCCTGAGCGTCAGGCTAACGCGACGACGAGGCCAATGTCTAGCCGCCATGGCCCTCAGTGAGCCGCCCGCGCTCTCACGCGGTGTCCTGTCCGAAGCAGAGGCGGTATCCGTTGCGGTCCTCGACTTCGAAGTCGCGGCAGCCGTAGGGTTGGTCGCAGACGCCTCGGACGATCTTCACGCCCTTCGTGGCGAGCTCCGCGTGGAGCGCGTCGGCGTCGTCGATCCAGATGTACGCGTCCCACGCTCCTCGCTCCGGATCGACGAGGTGGTTGGGCCTCATGGCGCCGGCTCGCTCGAGCTGGGCCAGCATGATCGTCACGCCGTGGCGCCGGACCATGCAGAAGCACGGCGGCTCGCCCCAGAAGCGCTCGTAACGGAAGCCGAGCCTGTCGCGGTAGTCGTTGGCGGTGGCGACGACGTCGTCCACGATGAAGTAAGGCGCGATGCCCCAGGTCGGACGGGATGTCACTAAGGCTTCGCCTGTCCGGCGGCGGAGGATCCGGACGACGCGAGGAACTTCGCGAGCGGTTCCCAGTAGTTGGTCCTCCAACCCTCCGCCAGATGCGCGGCCTGGCCCTCCGGAAACCCCGTGTGGTCGAAGACGAGCCTGGTTCCTGCGCCCTGCGCGGAGAGCTCGAATCTCGCGATCGAGTAGACCCCGGCATCCCAGCCCGCCGCGCGCCAGGCCTGGACGATGCGCTCGTTCGGCACGAGCTCGATCTGTCGGCCGAGGATGTGGCCGCCGTAAAGTGTGAACGCGCCACCCACGTCACCGCTGATCGACGTCGCCTTGGTCCCGAGCGCCATCCCTGACTTCACGGCCGCGCTGAGGCGCATGACCCCGGAGAACTCGTCGGTGCGGGTCAGGGCTTCGTAGACGCGGGCCGGGCTCGCCTCGAAGAGGACCTCCTGGTGGATCGACTCCGCCGCGTGCGATATCCGCTCTTCGCCGGCTGCCCCGGCTGACGCGGCGCCGAACGAGAGACCGGCGAGGGCGATGGCCGCAAGGATGAGAAGCTGCCGGAGTGGGCTCGCCAACAGGTTCATGTCAGTCTCCTAGATTGTGCTTGAAGAACGCCGCCATGCGCTTCGCTTCGTCATCGAACTGACTCGAGCTCGTGAAGAGGCCGTTGTGTCCGCTCCCCTCGTAGTAATGGCTCTCCACGGGCTTCCCGATCCGCCGCAGCGCCGCCTCGAACTCGCGCGCCCTCTGGATGCTCGTGAAATCTGACCCGCCATCCGCGGGGCCGTCCGCCGTGCCGTGAAGGATCAGGAGCGGGGCACCGGCCCGGGATGCGAGCTCTGTGAGCGCGCTCGGATACCCCGACGAGTTGAGGGCCGCGGCTTGCACGTCGCGTCCCCTCAGGACGAAGTTCAGCGCGGCTCCGGCGCCGCGCGAGTGGCCGAAGAGCCCGATCCGATCGGCACGAACGTCCGGCAGCGTCCGCGCGGCCGCGACGAGAGCACCGACGACTTCGAGCGTCTTCGGGTCCGCGGCCTCGCGCATCGGCGGCGCCTCGGGGCAATCGATCGGCGTGACGAAGCGCGCCCCGGCGCCCCCTCCGCCCGTGAACCAGCAGGGGGCCACCGCGAGAAGCCCCTCGCGTGCGAGCGCCTGGGCCAACCGGACATATTCGCGCGCGAAGCCGTGGCTCCCGTGAAGGAGAACGACCGTCTTGAAGGGTCCGGCGCCTTCGGGTTTCGCGACGGCCGCCAGCATGGTCCCCTGGCCGGAGGCCGTGATCCTGATCCAGCGCACCGCCAGAGACTCGGTGCCGGGCGGCGGCTCCGCGGCCGACACGCTCGGCAGGGGAGTCGTCACGGGGCCTTCGGTCGGCTGAGCCCCGCTCGGTGAGATGGACGCAGACGCCGCCAGGAGCGCGCATGCGGTGATGAGCTGCGAGATCCGCTGGCGTTGCGTCACGCGTGCACTCGGACGCGCTCATGGAGGAATTCCGGTGCGAAGTCGGCGCCGTTGGGCCAGACGATCGTTCGCAGCTCAGGGTGCAGCGTGAAGGTCCGGAACACGGCGGGCTCCCGGAGGGGCTCGAAGATCTCTCCCTGAAGCTCGGGTCCGAGATCGACTTCCCCTTCACGGCCATCGCTGAAGCGAAGCCACACTGTATGTCCGGAGACATGTCGAGCGTCGGTCACGTGGATCATTCGACTACTCCAATGGCGGTATGGGTCGCAGGGACTTGCGCTCCAGGGCCAGCTGCCAGTCCGCGAGGAGCTCGTCCTTGTGGAGCTGGTGCCATTCGAGAACGTGCGTCAGGGCGCGGCGAGGGAACTTGCCGCTCACCACACCGTCCTCGATTCCGGCGGTGATCTCGAACTCACCGTAGCTGGCGTGAAAGTGCGGTGGGGCATCGTCCCGGTAGAACATGGCGATGACGATACCGAGGAAACGACTGAGCTCCGGCACGACCGGATTCTAACACCTGATCTTCATGACCTTCGACCTGGACCTCGCGCTCGACGCGCCGTCGTCGTCCACGATGAAGCTCTGCCACACGGGGGGAGTCGCCACCCCCACGCGTCGCGTTTCGCGGGAAGCCAGGAGGCGGGTTCGTCGCTCATCTCCTGCGCGACGGGTGTCGCGTCGGCCTCTCAGTCCTGCTGCGCCCCTTCGCGGCGCTCCGAGATGTGCCAGAGGACTCCGCTGGGATCGAAGAGGTAGGCGACGCGGAGGCCCCAGGGCTGCATCGTCGGGGGTCTCGGGGGCTGGACTTTGAAGTTCTTCGGGAGGTCCAGCGCCGTGATGTGGGTCCACCACGCGTCGAGGTCGTCGACCATGAGCTGCATCATGGTGTTCTCGGCCCACGGCTTCTGGTAGTCGTTCTGGAGGATGAAGCCGCCCGTCCCCACCTCGTATATGGCGACCTCGCCGTCGAGGAGGAGCTCGAAGCCGAGGGCCTGGTAGAAGCGCCTGGAGAGATCGAAGTCTCTCGCGGGGAGGAAGGGGCGGGGGGACTCGGTGCCAGTGGGGATGGGGGACATTTCAGTGCCTCCGGACCATGCCTACAGGATGCGCTCTGCGGTGCCCGCGTACGAAGACTGGCGATGGCCGGGCCGCCAGATCGCGACGCCATAGAATGGCAGATGCCGGCCATGCGGCCCCGTATCGTGCCAACGGCACATGAGCTCGTCACGAGAGAGCCAGCCACGGCGTGCCTGGATCGACGGGTCCTCGAAGAAGACGCCCTCGCGGTCGTAGCCGATGGCAACCACCCAGTGCCCGTCATCCCAGTCGGGGATGTAGTTCCGGCGCCATCGGGTCAGACGGCGTTTACCGAGGCGGGCCCGACCGTACGCCTGAATCATGAGCATCACCGGGTGCCGCCAGCGGAGCTCCTGATGAAGCTGGGCAAAGCTCATCGGGTTGTACTCGCGGACGTGAAGCCGGTAGGACCTGGCGAGTCGCCGGATCTGATACGGGTGCGAGCCCGCCCGGTGGTCCATCCGCAGCCCGCGGACGAACTCCCATTCGTCCTCCTTGCCGACGCCGTAGAACCTGGCAATTGACTCCAGGCAGGACGGGCCGCAGGAGTAACCCGTCTGCTGAGTGACGTCGGGAATGGCGATCCTGACTGCGTTCCGAGGGATGGGGTGCATCATGCCAGGCTCACGCCGACCGGGCCGTCGATGTCTTTGGCGAGCATGGCGTCCACGTCCCGGACGAACCCGGGGATGAAGCCAGAGCTCCTGGCGGCCTTCCACCAGGCTGCGCCGCGCTTCGTCCTGAGCGCGCGGGAGAGGAAGACTCCGCCCGTCAGCTCGAACGTCCCCTTTGGGAAGACCCCTCGTTGCGTCCTGTCCCAGATGTGGAACGCGGCCCAGGCGCACTCGGACAGCATCTGCTCGAGCCTGAGCTGATCGGCGGCGTCGATGGCGCGCTCTCCGTGGAGGCCGGCGGTCATCAGCTCGGCGAGGTGGCGGTCGTGGGCGATGGCCATGCGGATCACCGTCCACTGCGCCATGGTGGAGTTGTGCTCGGTGCGCTGGAGCGCCTGCGTGTTGTGCCGGATCTGTCGTCCGACGAAGATCAGCGAGACGACGACCGCGACCGAGCTGACGAGCTGCGCGAGTCGGGCGAGTTGTTCGAGCGACATGGGGGGTCTCCCGGGGGCGGTCTCAGCTCTCCTTGTAAGCCACCGCCGCGCTCGAGGGGCCGGCGAGGTGCACCACGTCGAAGCGCTTGAAGCCGACCTCGCCGCACCACTTGCGAAAGTCCGCGCCGCTGAAGTCGAAGGCGTCGCCGAACTCGATCAGCATGTTGAGGGACATCAGGAGGCCGAAGAGGTTTGTCCGACGCTCGTCGTCGATGAGCGCCTCGACCGCGATGAGCGCGCCCCCCTTCGGGAGCGCGTCGTACGCCGACCGGATCAGGTGCATCTTCCGCTCGAGGTTCCAGTCGTGGAGGATCATCCCCATCGTGATTACGTCGGCCTTCGGGAGCGGGTCCTTGAAGAAGTCCCCCGCCGCGGTGCCGATGCGCCCTTCCATCCCCGCCGCCGCGATGTGCTTCCGCGCGATCGGCTCGACCGCCGGGAGGTCGAACGACGTGCACTTGATGTGCGGGTGGACCCTGGCGACCTCGATGGAAAGGAGTCCGGTCGCGCCGCCGACGTCGCACAGCGTCTTGAACGGCTTGAAGTCGAACTTCTGCGCGAGCGCCTCGAAGTTCATCCGCGACAGGCCGATCATCCCTCCCAGGAACTGCTCGAGCCTGGGGAGATCGGCGTAGAGCTCCTCGAACATCGGCTTGCCGCTGTGCTTCACCTCATTCTGCGGCTTGCCGGTGCGGAGGGCTTCGGGGAGGTCGTTCCAGAACTTGAAGAGCCGCGCGTTGAGCATTTCCAGGATGCCGCCGATGTACCGGGGGCTGGCTCGATCGAGGTAGAGCGCGCCCGCGGGGGTGTTCCCGTAGCGCGCGTCGGGGCCAACGCCTTCGCGCTCGAGGAATCCCATCGCCACCAGGGCGTCGAAGAAGTCGGCGATGCCGCGGGGGTGCAGGGCCAGCTCGGCGCCGAGCTGCGCGCCTGTGAGTCGGCGCTTGCCGAGGCGCGAGAAGAGGTCCATCTCGACGCCCGTGAGGAGGACCTTTGAGGACCAGAAGCCGAAGGCGGTCTGAAGCAGCGGGGCCGGGTCGGGTGTCATGGCGCGGAGGGTAGCACCGGGGTCGGCGGGACGGCGGGGCGGCACGTCGGCTGATCGCAACTTTCCGGCCGGCTGATCGAAAGGTTTCGAATCGGTGAAATCGGACGCGGTAGCCCACCGAGAGAATGGCGTCCAGGCTGGCCGGTTCGTCGTCAGGCACTCAACGCATCGATGACCGCCTTCGGGTTCTCGGCGGCCACCTTCAAGAGAGCGCGCGCGGGCCCCTCGGGCACCCGGCGGCCCTGCTCCCAGTTCTGAAGCGTGGCCACGCTCACGCCGATCATGAGGGCGAAATCGCCCTGGGAGAGCTTGAGCTTCGTCCGAATGCCACGGATATCAGCGGGCCGGAACTCGATGGTTCGACTCGGCTTCATGCTTCCGCGACGGATCTTGCCGGCCTGCTTGACGCTCTTGGCCAGGGCGGCGAATTCCGCCTTCTTCACTTGAACTCCTCCTTGACGAGGCGACCGAGGGTGCGGCGAGGCTACGCGTCGGCCGCGCTTCGGCGCGTCGCGTCGGCCGACGGAAGTGCGGACAGGTGCCACCGGAGTCAGGCGGGAATCTACGCCATCGAGTTGCCAGGGTCACGCGCCGCCCGTCGCCGGCTCCTCCGGTGGGGGCGGGTTGAGTGGTCATGGCCTGGGTTCGTTGTCCTCCGGCTGTTCCAGGAAGCGGCGCTTCGACAGCGCCACCAGCGATGCTCGGTCCTCGGCAGAGAGGCCCGACGTCTTCCGCGCGTACTTTCGCAGCGCGCGCGCGGCGCTGCCGGGAAGGCCGAGGAAGGAATCCTGGACGTACCCGATCAACGTTCGCACGTCGGCCACTGGGGCGCCGGGCAGGTACTCCTCGACGGCCTCGCAGATCCTCCGCTCGAACCGCCTCCGTGGCCACTCGTAGATGACGTGGGCGGAGGTCAGGCGCACGGCCTCCACCGCGATGTCGAACCGCTCGATCGGATCCGTGCTGTCTTTCAGCGCGTCGACCATCCCGGAGATGTACCTATCGACCTTGAGCAGGCTGTACTGACGCTCGTCCCAACACTCGGTGGGGTGCTGCGGGAGGCTGCAAGTCCGATAGAACTCGCGCCACCACTCATCGTAGGATTTGCACCTCATTGCGCATTTCGGTCATCGTGATCACTGAGATCGGTCCATCGTGATCACCGGGATCGGCATCGTGATCGGAGCGAAGCGACGCTGGTCCCGATTCAGGTCTTGGAGTCGGCCTCCTTCCTGCGCGACGGCCCCTTGAGGGCG
>JACPZX010000069.1 GCA_016195325.1 Acidobacteriota bacterium | reverse complement strand
GGGCGGTAGCGTGTGGCTTCACCTGAAGGCCTCCGTTTTGTGTGACATTGCGCGTCTCGACAACCGCAACGTAACACGGACCGGGGGCCTTTCTTCTTCATTTCCTCAGTTCCTCGCGTCTCCGGACTCGCTTAAACTGGGACTAACCAACAGAGCTGGCGGGGATCAGCGGCGCGCGCTGAGGCCCGCCGCCCAGGCCGCGCTTCTCGCGGGAGAGCCGATGCTGATCGCCGATCCGACCGGGGTGACGGGGGACTGAAAGGAGAGGGCCGGCCTCACCAGGCGACGGCGAAGGCCGGGGTGCCGTCCGGTTGAGGATCAGATGGCGCCTCATCACCCGCCCGCCGGGGTTCTCGGCCGGGGTGAGGATGAAGATCGGGTCCCTCATCCCCGGCACTTTCCCCTGATCGTCCCACGGCGGCGGATCGAAGAAGTACTTCGTGTGCGTGAGGCCGTGCTTCTGGAACTCCGCGGGCGGAAAGGCGAAGAGGTAGAGGCGCAGGACGTAGGTGGACGTCGCTTTCGGCGTCACGTAGATCGCGTCCCGCTTCCCGACCTCATCCATGGCGATCTGGAGCGCCTCCTTGAACCCGTACTGCCACCATGGTCCGGAGTACTTCGGGTAGTCGACGAAGTAGCGCTGGAGGTAGAGCCCCGTCGAGAGGATCGCGCCCACGAGAAGCAGGGCCGCGACGGCGATCCCCCGGCGCGTCCTGCCGGCGACGAAGCCGTCGCGGCCGAAGAGGGCGGCCACGCCCGCGCCCGCCAGGGCGTAGATCGCGGGAAGGGTGGCGATCGAGCGGATCGCGTGCCGCGGATCGATCGTGAGCGCCGCCGGGATCGGCCCCGCGAAGAGCCACGCCGTCAGGAACAGATCGGCGGGGCTCCGCCGCCTCAGCGCGGCGACGAGGCCGGCGAGCAGGAACAGAAGATCGTGCGCGTGAAGCTCGCCGAAGCCCGCGACCTGGTGCCTCTGGATGGGATCGCCGTCGGTTACCAGGAATCGCGGTGAGAAATACCCGGCGTAGTTCCCGAGGAACTGCCGGAGGAAGTCGGCCCCGGAGTAATACTTCATCAAGCCGACGTCGCTGGCACGGGTCTGCGTCCCCGGCGTCAGCGTGAAGAGCACGACGGGCAGCGCGATCACCGTCACGACACCCACGAGGAGGGCGAGTCTCCGGGCTCCCAGGGACGCGAGGCGCCTCCTGAACGTGACGCAGAAGGCCGCCAGGAGGATCGGCACCACGATCTTGGCCGCGACGTACGTGTAGAGAGCAAGCGTCAGGAGCGCCGCGCCGAGCAGGATCCACCCGAACCCGGGGCGAGCTCCGGGGGGTCGACTCTCCTCGGCGGGCGGGGGCGCGCTCGCCCCACCCTTGAGGAGCGCCGCCGCCCCGGCCGCGAGGAGGAGAGGGAGGAGCGTCGCCTGGAATCCGACCCGGCTCAGGTGAAACGCCCACGGGGAGAAGGCCATGAGCGCCGCCGCGGCGAGCGCGGCGCGTTTTCCCGCGAGGGCGAAGGCGATGGCGGCGACGGCGAGGAGGTCGAGCGTTCCGGCGGCGGCCGCCACCGCGCGCGCGGCCGCCTCCGTCGTCCCCAGGATCGCCACGGGGATGGTCGTCAGGTAGATGTAGAGGGGTTCTTCCCATCCCGCCCCGAAGACGTCGAAGAAGAGCGGCGTGGGAACGCCTCGCGAATCGGCGTCCGTCTTGAGGAGGCAGTAGGCCTCGTACCCCTGGAACGCCTCGTCGCAGTAAAGCGCCGGCGGAACCGACGAGAGGCGCCAGAACCTCAGGGCCCCTCCCGCGATGACGACGCAGAGAAGTGCGGCGACCCTCCTCCTCGGGGATCGCGACGTTGTGGATGGCGCCGACGAGCAGCAGGGCGTGGCCGATCCTGGCGCGCACCGAGACGCGCGAGCCCGAGGACTCGGCGTGCTTGAGCCAGCGCCGCAGGGGGGGGATGAGGTCGCGCCCGCCCAGGAGCGCGATCAGCTCCGGACCTTCCTCGGGGCCGGAGGCCTCCATGAAATCGTCGAACCGCTCGACGGCCAGGGCGAGCGCCGCCGGCGACATCAGGTCCGACAGGACGACGAGGATCGAGTGGACGGCGTCGGGGTGCAGCTCGTGCCGATCCATCTCGCGGCGGGCGGCGTCGACCGCCTCGTCGCCGAACTTCACGATGGCCCGCTCCGCCGCTCCGTACATGAAGCCGTTCTCCTCGGCGAGGTAGCCCAGGAGGAGCGGGATGTGGGCCGGGAGCTTCATCTCGCCCAGCGTGTCGATCGCGATCACCTTCGGGAAGAAGGGGCCGCGCGCCTCGAGCGTTGCGACGCACCACTGCTCCAGCCGATCGCGCGACTCGCCGGTGGCTGCCGCCGCCAGCTTCGCGGGAAGGACCTTGAAGAGCGCCCCCGTCTCCCTCTCGCCGAGGGCGAGCAGCCTGTCGAGATCGTTCCCGGCGCGATCGCACTCGCGCTCGAAGTTCAGGTAGGGGGCCGTCTTGAAGAGGGCGGACAGGAGGAGTGAGATCACCCACGTGTGCATCGGGTGGCCGAGCCGCTCCGCCTCGTGGAGCACCTCGTCGCGCTCGAATCCGGAGGCGAGGGCGGCGAGGCGCTTCGGCAGCACGTCGCCGGGGTCGGCCGAGGAAGCGGTGACGGCGCGCGCCCGCGCGGCCACGAGGGCGGCGAGCCGGCCGGCCATCGTCCGGAACTCGCCGCCGGCGAAGGCCTCGGCCAGGGCGGCCCTGTCCGACTCCGGGATCTCCCGGCGGGCCTCGCAGTCGTAGCCGTTCTCGATGGATCGGAGCGAGCGCTCGAGATCGACGCGCCCCGAGCGATCCGTCCGCAGGCACCACGACACGTCGTCGAGCTGCAGGTTCTCCTGGATCGTCTGGATGCCGGCCTCGGCGGAGTCGATCCCGCGGAAGTGCAGCGCGGTGATCCACTTCCCGACCAGATCGCCCAGCCGGTCGTCGCCGAAGATGCGGAGGCACCCTTTGAGCGCCGCCGGCTCGGCGTACAGCTCGGGGCGCCGCAGGACGATCTCTCTCGCGGCGTCGGCGGCGTCCTCCGACCCCCTGGCCACCGCCATCTCGGCGAGGCCGGCGACGATGGGGGCGAGGGCCCCTTCCGCCAGATCCCGCCGGTGGAGGGCGGCGCGGGCGAGCCTCGGGGCCTCGGCGTATCCGAGGCGCGCGAGCGACTCGAGGCACTGTCCCGGGAGGAGCCCCGCACCCCGCGTGAACCCCTTGGCGAGGACGGGCATGTGCTCATGGCGTCCGTGCGTCCCGAGGTGCTCGGCCACGAGGGCCGGCGTCGAGTCGTGGTCGTCGAAGAGGAGATCGGCGATGGCCGAGGCGGCCCGCTCGGGGTAGAGGTGGACGAGCCGATCGGCCGCCCAGTAACGGACTTCCGCGTCCTCGAACCGCGCGAAACGGGCCAGATCTTCGAAAGACCAGAGGGGGGAAGGCATGGCCGGGAGTCTATACCAAACCCTAAGGGCCGCAAATGCTAGACTGCTTCACCCACGATGAAACGATTCACTGAATTTCCACTCAGCATCGAGCTTCTGGAAGCGCTCCACGAGATGGGGTTCCACCGCTGCACGCCCATCCAGGAGAAGGTCATCCAGCATCTCCTCGACGGCAAGGACGTCGCGGGGATGGCGCAGACGGGCACCGGGAAGACCCTCGCCTTCCTCGTCCCGATCCTGCAGGGGCTCAAGCCCAACGGCCACGTCCAGGCGCTCATCGTCTGCCCGACCCGGGAGCTCGCGCTCCAGGTCGGTCAGGTCGCCATCGACCTCGGCGGCCGCATCGGCGTGAAGGCGGCGGTCATCTACGGCGGCACGGCCCTGGGCCATCAGCGCAAGTCGGTCTTCGCGGGGCCGGACATCGTCGTCGGGACGCCGGGGCGCCTCATCGAGTTCATCCGAACCAGCGTCATCCGGATGCGGTACCTCCGCTACCTGGTCCTCGACGAGGCCGACCGGATGCTCGACATGGGCTTCATCGAGGACGTCGACTTCATCCTGAAGTCGGCGCCGTCGAGCCGGCAGACGCTCCTTTTTTCCGCGACGCTCGCCGGGCCGGTCATGAAGATCGCCTCCGCCTACATGCACGATCCGATCAGCGTGCAGGTGAGCCC
Organism: Acidobacteriota bacterium; assembly: GCA_016195325.1. NCBI lineage: Bacteria > Pseudomonadati > Acidobacteriota > Acidobacteriota bacterium. Next base: position 33,650 of record JACPZX010000069.1, on the reverse strand, counting down.
TCCGACGCTCCTCGCGGAGCGGGTCGTCCAGCGCGTCGTCCGCTGCTCCCATCGCGACAAGGAGGAGATGCTGGTCAAGATCCTGAAGCAGGATCCTCCCGATCTCGGCCTCGTCTTCACGGCGACGCGCGAGGCGACGACGGAGATCGCCCGGCGCCTGCGACAGGCCGGGTTCGAGGCGGGGTCGCTCAGCAGCCTCCAGACCCAGCGCACGCGCGAGGCGATCGTCCGGATGTTCAAGGACAAGGAGTTCCGGATCCTGGTCGCCACCGACGTCGCGGGGCGCGGGCTGGACATCACGGGAATCTCCCACGTCGTCAACTACGACGTCCCCCAGGACCCGGAGGACTACGTCCACCGCATCGGCAGGACGGCCCGCGCGGGCAAGGGGGGGACGGCGATCACGCTCGTCGCGACCTCGCAGGACATGAAGCGGCTCGACGCGATCGCGAAGCTGACGAAGCTTCCGATGGAGGTCGAAGGGGACGGGCCCGGGGTCGAGCCCCTCCCGGACGAGCCGTCGCGCGGACGCGGGCGGGGACGCTCCGGCGACCGATCCAGGCATTCTTCGCACTCCTCGCACTCCTCGCATGCGTCGCATTCTTCGCACCGGTCGCACGCCCCGAAGTCCGCGAGCGACGCTCTGCCGGCGAAGGCGTCGAGCCATGCCCCCGCCGCGAAGGCCGCGGGTCCCGCGCAGGCTTCGGAGGGTGACGAGGCTGCGGCGGCTCCGGCCGGCCGCCGGCGCACGGGCCGGCGCAGGGGCGGACGGGGCCGCGGCGGCAGAAAGCCGGTGGCCCCGACCGAGGATCGGTGACCTCCGGGGAGATTCAGGAGGCCTTCGATCGCGAGGGCTTCGTCTGCTCCCCCGACGTCGCCACGAGCCTCTTCCTCGCCGAGTCGCTCGGCAAGCCCCTCCTCCTCGAAGGCCCTCCCGGCGTCGGCAAGACCGAGATCGGCAAGCTCTGGGCGAAGTTCCACGACGCGCCTCTCATCCGCCTCCAGTGCTACGAAGGGCTCGACGAGTCGAAGGCGCTGTACGAGTGGTCGTACGGCAAGCAGATGCTCTACGCCCAGCTCGTCCGCGAGAAGGTGGGGGATCTCCTCCGCGACTCCGGCGACCTTCACGGGGCGATGGCGGTGCTCCGGGGACAGGCCGACGAGTTCTTCTCGCGGGACTTTCTCCTCCCGCGCCCGCTCCTCGCCGCGATCACCTCCGAGCGTCCCACGGTGCTCCTGATCGACGAGGTCGATCGCTCGGACGAGGAGTTCGAGGCGTTCCTGCTCGAGATCCTGTCCGACGGGCAGGTGTCCATCCCCGAGCTGGGCACGATTCGATCGAAGAATCCGCCCCGCGTGATCCTCACGAGCAACAACAGCCGGGAGCTCTCGGATGCCCTGAGGCGCCGGTGCCTCTACCTCTTCATCGACTACCCCGACGCCGAGGCCGAGAGGCGCATCCTCGAGAAGCGGGTTCCCGGCCTCGACGCAGAGCTTTCGGCGCGCATCGTGCGGTTCGTTGCGAAGCTGCGGAAGGCGGACCTTCGGAAGGCCCCGGGGATCGCCGAGACGATCGACTGGGCCGCTTCCCTCGCCCTCGTCGGCGCCGCGTCTCTCTCGAAGGAGGCGCTGCGTCAGACTCTCGGCGCGCTCCTCAAGAATCGGGAGGACGTGGAAAGGATCCTCGAGGATCCGTCGCGGTTCAGGGTTTGAGATTCGGCCGAAGGCCGACGGGGCTCACGCGATGAAGCGGATGATCAGGGTCAAGAGCAGGCGCCGCCACACCGAAACGTCGTGAGATCCGGCGACGGGGGTGCGGGGGCTCAGGGAGTGGGGCGTCGGGGAATGGGGCTGGCCGGTCTGGCCGCTGTGCGCCCGGTTGTTGTTGCTGCATGTGGTGATGCCCCCCGGATCGTCGCAGCCACCTCCGGTCGTGAGAACCGGCGACACGAGGAAGAGAAGTGCGGCGCAAAGCGACACAGCGAGAAGCCTGCGCTGGATATGCGAGAATCTCATCGCCGCACCCTTCGACTCGGTTCGACAGGAAGCACCGAACCCACAGTAGCGCGATAATTATACGCTCGCCGGCACGGATAGGGCGAGATTTTTTTAAAGAAATTCGCCCGCGAGCCGAGGCAAAGGTAGGTTCCCCGAATTGAAAAGTCTCGTCGATGGCCTCATCCGCGAATTGAGGACGCGGGGCGTCCGGGTTTCCACGGCCGAAGGGATCGACGCCGCCCGCGCCGCGCTCGCGATCGGGATCGAGTCGAAATCCGCTCTGCGCGCGGCGTTACGGGTGACCCTCTGCAAGCGGAGGGACGAAATCCCCCTGTTCGAGGAGGTCTTCGACCGGTATTTCGCACCCCCTCGCCCCCTCCGCGCGCGCGGCGCCGCCCGGGCGGGCGAGCCGAGCGAGGACCCCTCAGGCTCGAGGGGGCGCGGGGAGTCGTCGGGAGGGGGACCCCCCCCGGTCGGCCCCCCGAAGGCCGAACCCCCTCGGCGCCGGAGAACGCGATGGCCGACCGGCCGGAAACGCCGGGACGAGTCGGCGCGTTCGGGAGGAAAAATTCCCCTCGAGGCGGGCCCGCGCTCCTCCGGGCGGGTTCCGAAACTCGTACTCCAGAGGTCCCCTTCCGCTTCGCTTCGTCTCGACGCGCGGAGGGACGACGGGGTGCATGGCGTTATCGCAAGCCCGCGCCGCATCCCGCTCCGCGGGTTCGTCGGCACCGAGGACGAGGCCCGGATGGCTCGTGAGATCCCGCCCATCATCGAGGAGATCCGCCTCCGGCGCGGGCGGCGATACGCCGAGGGCCCGCGGGGGAGGCTCTGGGTGAAGAAAATGATCCGCGAGAGCCTCGGGCACGGAGGCGTTCCCTTCTCCCTTCCGATGAAGCGGCGACGCCCGAGGCGGCCGAGGGTCGCGCTTCTCGTCGACGTCTCGCACAGCGTCACGCGAGCCGCCGGCTACTTCCTTCTGATCTGCCGCGGCCTCGCCGCCCGCCTCGGGCGCACGGAGGTCCATCTCTTCGTCGATCGCGTCGCCGACGCCACGCCGGCGGTCCGACTCTGGGCGGGGCGCCGCGGGGGCGCCCTCGATTTCCGGAGCTTCCTCTCCACTCTCCCGGGGATCGATCTCCAGGGGGCGAGCGATTACGGCCGCGCCTTCCATCAGGCCCTCGGATTCGTCGGACGCTCGTCGGGGCGCGAGACGGTGCTCGTGGTGCTCGGCGACGCGAGGAGCAACCACAGGGATCCGCTCGCCTGGGCGTTCGAGGAGCTGTCCGGCCGGTGCCGCAGGGTCCTCTGGCTGAATCCCGAGCCGCACGCGCTCTGGAACACGGGGGATTCCGTCATGCGCGTCTACGAGCCTGCGTGCGACGTCGTGTGCGAGGCGCGGGATCTCGAGGGGCTGACGCACGGCGTGCGCGCGATCCTGAGGAGCCTTTGAGCGACGCGCGCCCCGGCGATCTCATCGACATCTTCGAGGCGGGCGACGTCGTCACCGCCGTCATCCTCTCCGAGGAGAAGGGGCGTCTGAAGATCGCGCTCGAGACGGGGGGCGAGATCCGGATTCCCGCCTCCCGCGTCGTCCACGTGGCGGCGCGGGGCGCCCCCGTCGAGCCCCGGCTGGCGCTGCAGGCGGCGGCTCGCCATGGCGCGGACGCCCGGTCACGGGCCGAAGCGATCGACGTCCCCTCCCTGTGGGATCTCCTCGTGGACGAAGGGGGGCGTCACTCCACCGCGGATCTCGCGGGGCTCGCGCTCGGTGAGGCGGCGCCGGCCAACGCGTCGGCGGTCCTGAGGCGCCTGTCCGCGGAGAAGACCTGGTTCGAGAGGAAAGGGGAGAAGTGGGAGGCGCGGAGCCGCGAGGAGGTCGACGACTCGCTGAACCGCCAGCGCGCGCTCGCCGAGAAGGAGAGGCGGCGCGCCGACTTCATCGATCGCGCGCGCGAGGCCCTTCGCGCCGGGAAGGACGCGCCGCGGTTCGCCCCCGGCCCCGCCGACGCGCTCTTCCTCCGCAAGCTCGTCGATCTCGCGGTCCTCGCCGACGAGGCGCCGGATCGGAAGGAGGCGGTCGCCCTCGCCGTGGAACTCGACTCCGCCTCGCACGCGACGCCGGCCGGCGCCTTCGATCTCCTCGTGCGCCTCGGCGTCTTCGACACCGACGAAAACCTCGACATCCACCGATTCGGCCTTCGCACCGCCTTCCCCGCCGAGGTGGAGGCGGCGGCGTCCGTCGCAGCGACGCGGGCCGTCTCGGGGCGCCGCGACCTGACAGGCCTCCCGTGCGTCACGATCGACGATCCCGAGACTCTGGAGATCGACGACGCCCTCTCGTGGGAGGGAGGGGCCGGAGACTCCGGGACGGTCGGCATCCACATCGCCGCGCCGTCGGCCTTCATCCTCCCCGGCGACATCGTGGACGAGGAGGCCCTGAGGCGTGCCGCGACCTATTACTTCCCGGGGCGGCGCCTCGCGATGATCCCGAAGGCGATCTCGGAGGAGGCGGCGAGCCTGAACCCCGGGGCCATCCGGCCGGCGCTGACCTTTTTCGCGACCTTCGACGAGGAGGGGCGGCTCCTCCGCCACGAGATCGTCCCCTCGATCGTGAGGTCTGCGCGCCGCATGAGCTACGAGGAGGCGGACGCCGCCCTCCTCTCGGGGCCGCTCCGGGCGCTCCATCTCCTGGCCGATCGCCTCGAGCGGGAGCGGGTCGCAGCCGGCGCGGTCGTCATCCGCGCCCCCGAGATCGTCGTCAAGGTGAAGGAAGGGGGGCGGGTCGAGGTGACGCGCCTCGACGAGCGCGGCCCGTCGCGGCGGCTCGTCGCCGAGATGATGATCCTCGCGAACCGCCTGGCCGCCGAGCACTGCCGCGATCGCGGGATCCCGGCCATCTACCGGCGCCAGCCCCCTCCCGAGGTCCGCCTCCCCCCGATCCCGGAGGGGGAGTACGATCCCGTCGCCGTCCGCGCCCTCCGCCGATCGATGCGGCGTGGGGAGGTCTGCCTGTCGCCGGCCCTCCACTTCGGTCTCGGCCTCGAGGCGTATCTCCAGGCGACGTCGCCGATCCGGAGGTTCCAGGATCTCGCCGTGCAGCGCCAGATCGAGGCTCAGCTTGCGGGGCGCCCGCTGCCCTACGACGCCGAGGCGCTCGCGCGCATCGCCGCGACGACCGACGAGGCCGAGCGCGCCGCGCGCCGCGCCGAGAACTCGTCCGACGAGTACTGGATCCTCAAGTACCTTGCGGGAAGGATCGGCGAGACGGTCGAGGGGGTCATCGTCGCCGTGGAGACCCGGAAGACGGAGATCGAGCTGGTCGAGACGCTCAGGGTCGTCACGCTCGCGCCGAGGCCCGACCACAGGGCGGGGACGAGGGTGAAGCTCGTCATCGACTCGGTGCGACCGCGCGAGGGAATTCTGAAGGTGCGCGAGGTTTAGCGCGTCCGGTTCGAAGGCCTCGGCACCGGGAGGTCGAGCGCGGTGTGGAGTCCCGGCGGCGCCGCCACCACGCGGGGGATGGCGTTGAGGAGCGCCGCGATCGTGGCGGTGTCCCCCGGCAGCCCTCCAATCAGGAGCATCCGCACGGGAGGATCGGCGTCGATCGTGGCCGCGTCGTGGGACTCTCTGACGCCGAGGGCCATGACGACGTCGAGGCGCAGGATCTCGCGACCGGCGCGCCGGCCGCTGAGGCTCTGATGGAGGCCGGCGACCTGCCCTTTCCTCACCGGGCCGAAGGCGGAGGCGAGCGTCCTCGTCGCGATCACCGGGTGGGACTCCTCGCGGATCTCGTCCACGTGCAGATCGCATCCGGTGGCCACGAGGAGAGCCGACTCCCGGAGCCCGATGTGGCCGAACCCTCCGGCCGCGAGGCGCCGCGTCGCCTCGGCGGGCGCCATCCCGACCCCCACCTTCTTCTGGAACGACGCCCGCCGCGTCCCCGCGTCGAGGACGCGCTCGATCCGGACGCCCCTGACGTTGCGGCTGGCCGCGGAGGCGACGATCGGGAGGATGTCCATGACGAACCCCGGGTTCACCCCCGTGCCGAGGACGGCGACCTTCTTCCTTCGGGCGAGGAGGTCGAGCCTGCCGGCGAGCGTCGCGTCCGCGGCGAAAGGAAGCGCGAGCTCCTCGGTCGAGGAGACCACGGGGAGGCCGGCCCGGACGCACTCCATCACCTGCGGGAAGACCTTCGCGAAAGACGACTGCGTGGTGTGGAGCGCGACGTCGGCGCCGCCGCTCCGCGCGAGGGCCGCCGCGAGCGACGGCGACACCCGGAGCGACCGCGGAGGACGCACCCGCGATCCGCTCCCGAGCAGCTCGAAGAGCGCGCGCCCGGCCTTGGCCGGGTCGACGTCGACGGCGCCCACGAGAGTGAGCCCCTCGGATTCGAGCACGGCGCGCGCGCAGGCGGCCCCGATCATGCCGAGGCCGTACTGGACGACGCGGATCTCGCGGGGTCTCTTCATCGATGAGAGGCGGTCAGTTGAGCATCGCCTGGAGGCGGGCGAGGGCGATCTGGGCGACGTTGTACTCGGGGTCTATCCTCAGCGCCTCGCAGTACTCGTGCATCGCCTCGAGCCAGAGCCCCTTCTTCTCGAAGACGCGGCCGAGGTTGTAGTGCGGATAGTGGTAGGCCTCGTAGCGCGGGGCCGCGAGCGCGCGCTTCAGGTACGGGATCGCCTCGTCGAAGCGGCCGGCCTCGATGAGGTACGCGCCGATGTCGTTCAAAGGGTTGCCGAACTCGGGGTCGGCGACGATCGCCTTCTCGCACTCGCGGATGGCGTCGTCGAACCGTTTCTGGAAGGCGTAGGTCCAGCCGAGAAAAGTGTATGCCTCGGCGGTGGGGAGAACGGCGAGCGATCGCTTGTAGAGCGAGATCGCCCGCTCGAGATCTCCGTTCATCTGCTGCTCGTACGCCTCCTGGAAGAGGTCGAGCGCGCGATCGCGTTTGTCCATGAAATGGTTCCGAAATCGAGTATAGGAATCGTGCGGATCTTGTGTCAATCTCGCGACATGCGCGCGTGCACGGTCCTCGTCCCGCTCCTCGCGCTCGCCGCGTGCGCGCCGAAGATCCCCGGAGGGGACGCGATGGCTCACGTCAACGGGATCGATCTCCACTACCACGTCGAGGGGTCGGGGCCGGTGCTGATCGTGCAGCCCGGGGGGCCCGGCTTCGAGTGGAAGTACCTGAGGCTTCCCCTCGTCGAGAAGTTCGCGACGGTCGTGTACGTCGATCCGCGCGGATCCGGGGACTCGTCACGCCCCGAAGGGGTCGAGAGCTACCGGATGGATCGGATGGTCGACGACCTCGACGCGCTGAGGGAGCACCTGGGGCTGACCCGGGTGGCGCTGATGGGCCACTCTCACGGCGGCATGGTCGCCCAGCTCTACGCGATCCGGCACCAGGCGAGCCTGCGGAAGCTCATCCTCTGCGCCACCGTGGCTTCGGCCGGGGACCCCTGGTCGGCCGAGGTCGGCGCGCGCGCGAAGGAGCGCTCGGGGGAGGCCTGGTACCCCGAGGCGTCGGCCGAGCTCTTCGGGGGCGGGCGGGCGACGAGCGACGACGACGCGCGCGCCCGGTTCAAGAAGATCGCCCCCTTCTACTTCTACCGGTGGGAGCCCTTCAGAGAAGAAACGCTCAGGATGCTGGACGCCCTCCGCATCAACCCCGTCCCCCAGGCCACCTTCGCGACGCTCGACGCCCCCGCCTTCGACACCCGGGAGGGTCTCAAGGCGCTCCGCGTCCCCACCCTCATCCTCGCCGGGCGCCATGACTTCGCCTGCACCCCCGCGCGGGCGGCCGAGATGAACGGCCTGATGCCCAACTCCCGGCTGGTCGTCTTCGAGAGGAGCGGCCACTTCCTCTATCAGGAGGAGGCGGAGGGGTTCGCCCAGGCGATCCGCGGATTTCTCTTCGAGGACTGAGTCGAATTAAACCCCGCCCGCATCTAAACGTAAGCAGGGGTCACGGGCATCCAAAGGGAGTCGGCCGTCCCGCATCTCGCCGGGAGGCGTGGGGAGTCATCACCATGAAACGCGTCAAGAAGCCCGTGGTCGTCGTGGCGGCGGTTCTCCTCGTGGGCGCGGTCAGCGCCTATTTCGTTTGGTCGAAGGACAAGGGGGCGGGACCGCAGGGTCCGAAGACGGCGAAGGTCGGGCGCGAGGATCTCGCCCGCGTCGTCCTCGCCACCGGCAAGATCGAGCCCTTCTCGAAGGTCGAGCTGAAGTCGAGGGCGAGCGGAGTCGTCGAGAAGCTCCTCGTGGATCAGGCCGACTCCGTGAAGGCGGGCCAGATCGTCGCCGAGCTGGACAAGTCGATCCTCGCCGCCCGCGTGCGCGAGGCGCGCGGATCGCTCGAGGCGGCGACGGCCGAGCTCGAGAAGGCCAGAATCGACGCGGAGCCGACCGAGTACGAGTTCACGAAGAAGGACTTCGACCGGAAGCAGGAGCTCTTCTCCCAGAAGCTCCTCTCGCGCGCCGACCTCGACGCCAGCGAGAAGGACTTCCGCCTCGCGAGCAACCGGTTCCAGTCGGCCCGATCGAACCTTGCCGTCGCCCGGGCGCAGGAGATCAAGGCCCAGGCCGCGCTCGACAGCGCAGACGAGGAGCTCAGGAACTCCACCATCGTCTCGCCGATCGACGGCATCGTGCTGAGCCGGGACGTCGAGGTGGGCAACGCCGTCGCCTCGGTCATCTCGGCCGCCTCGGGCGGGACGCTCATCATGACGATCGCCGACGTGCGGAAGATGCACGTGAAGGGGAGGGTCCCCGAGAGCGACGTCGGCAAGATCAAGGTGGGGATGCCCGCCCGCATCGGCGTCGAGACCTTCCGCGACGAGAAGTTCAAGGGATCCGTGAACAAGATCTCCCCCCTCGGCAAGGAGCAGGACAACGTCACGTCGTTCGAGGTCGAGGTCGTCATCGACAACGACACCGAGAAGCTGAAGACCGGCATGACGGCGAACGCCGAGATCATCCTCGAGGAGCACCAGAAGACCCTCGTCATCGCGGAGGCGTCGATCATCTACGACGAGGGTGGCGCGACGTCGGTCGAGATCCCCGACCCCGGCACCGAGGCGGGGAAGAAGAAGGTGCCGGTGAAGACCGGCATCAGCAACGGCGTGAAGACGGAGATCACCGAGGGGCTCAAGGAGGGGGACACGGTGGTCCCCCGGTGAGAGCGCGTTGACCGCCGCCCGCATGGACTTCGGCGACGTCGTGCGCCAGAGCTTCGCCGACCTCAGGCAGAACAAGCTCCGCTCCGCCCTCACCATGTTCGGCATCGCGTGGGGAATCGCCTCGGTCGTCTTCCTCGTCGCGCTCGTCGCGGGGTTCGCGGACGGCGCGCGCAAGAGCATGGCGACGCTCGGCCGCGACCTGATGATCGTGTGGGGGGGGCGGACGAGCCTCGCGAGCGGCGTCGCGCGCGCCAACCGTCCCATCCGCCTCCGTTTCGACGATCTTCCCGCCCTCGCCCGCAATCCCGTGATTCGCGGCCTGAGCCCCGAGGTGGTCAACTGGAGCGCGCGCATCGCCCACCTCGACAAGTCCGCGCAGGGGCGCGTCCACGGCGTCGCCCCGAGCTTCCAGGAGATCCGCTCCCTGACGATCGACGACGGCCGGTTCATCAACGAGCGCGACGTCGCCGAGGCCCGCAACGTCGCCGTCCTCGGCTGCGAGACGAAGCGCCGCCTCTTCGGGGGGCGCCGCGCCGCCGGCGAGGTGATCACGATCCAGGGGACGCCGTTCCTCGTGGTCGGCACGATGCCGAAGAAGGAACAGCACAACATGTACTACGGCCCCGACGACGAGATGGTGATCGTGCCGTGGACCGTCTCGAGGCAGGTCCTCGGGAACCGGTGGCTCGACAACCTGGTCATTCAGCCCGCGGACATCGCGAAGTACGACCTGACCGAGAAGGCGGTGAAGGAGACGCTCGGCTCGGCGAACGGCTTCAACCCCGACGACCCGCAGGCTCTCCCGATCTGGAACACCGTCAAGAACGCCGCCGACGCCGAGACGCTGTACGCCGCGATCAAGACGCTCATGGGGGCGATCGGCGCGGTGACCCTCGCCATCGGCGGGCTCGGCGTGATGAACATCATGCTCGTCTCCCTCGCCGAGAGGGTCCGGGAGATAGGCCTTCGGAAGGCGCTCGGCGCCACGCGGCGCACCATCCTGAGCCAGTTCCTCGCGGAGGCGGGGATCCTCTGCGGCCTCTCAGGCGCGCTCGGGATGGTCCTCGGGTGGCTCCTCTGCGTCCTTGTGGGGCACTCGAGCCTCCCCGACGGCTTCAACCCGCCGGTGATCAACCTCTCGTCCCTCGTCATCGCGACGCTGGTCCTCGGCGGCGTCACCATCGCCTCCGCCCTCTACCCCGCCATCCGCGCGTCACGCCTGAACCCCGTCGCGGCCCTCAGGTACGAGTGACGCGCGCGTGATATTGCAGCAGGCCCTCGCCAACCTCGCCGCCAACTGGCTGCGGAGCGCCCTCACCCTCTTCGGCATCCTCTGGGGGATCGCCTCGTTCGTCGTTCTCCTCGGCATCGGGCGCGGCTTCCAGAGCAACCAGCAGGAGCGCTTCCAGGCCTTCGGCGTGGACATGGTCGTCGTATGGCCCGGGCAGACGAGCGCGCAGGCGGGCGGGCGCCGCGCGGGCGAGCCGGTCCTCCTCACCGACCTCGACACGGCGATGCTGAAGGCCTCGGCGTCGCGCGTGAAGCGGATCAGCCCCGAGGTGATCCAGTGGGGGATGAACTTCCAGTACGGCCCGCGGTCGTTCTCCGGCGAGGTCCACGGCATCCACCCCGACTACGGCGTCATCCGCAGCATGGTCCTCAAGCGGGGGCGCTTCATCCAGCAGGCCGACGTGGACGAGTCGCGCCGCGTCATCGTCATCGGGGGCGAGCTCCGGCAGAACCTCTTCTCGGAGCGCGTCCCGATCGGCGAGAAGATCCTCGTCCGCGGCGTCGAGTTCACCGTCATCGGCGAGATGGAGATGAAGAACCAGTCGTCGTCCTACAGCGGGCGCGACAACAAGAAGGGGTTCATCCCCTTCACCACGGCGCGCGCCGTGATGGCACGCCCCTTCCTCAACGATTTCGTCTTCCAGCCCACGTCGGCCGACGAGCACGAGGCGGCGATCGCCGAGGTGAAGCAGATCCTGGGCCGGCACCACGACTTCGACCCGAACGACAAGGACGCGCTCTCGATCTGGGACACGGTCGACTCGTTCAAGAGCATCTCGAACCTCTTCGCCTCGATCAAGGTCCTCCTCGGCATCGTGGGCGCCATCACCCTCTCCGTGGGCGGCGTGGGCGTCATCAACATCATGCTCGTCGCGGTCAAGCAGCGGGTCAACGAGATCGGCGTGCGGCGCGCCATCGGCGCGAGGCGCAGCCAGATCTTCGTCCAGTTCTTCGTCGAGTCGCTCATCATCTCGATCACCGGCGGGGGCGGCGGGATCCTCGCGGGGGTCGGGCTGTGCCGGATGATCGCCGGGATGAACCTGCCGCAGGGGTTCGCCCCGCCGTCGGTGACGCCGGGGATCCTGATCGCAGCCGCCGCCATTCTCGTGACCGTGACCGTCCTCGCGGGGATCATCCCGGCGCTCCGCGCGTCGAGGACGACGCCGCTGATCGCGCTGCGCGAATCGGCCGCGACGGTCGGATAGTCCCGGCCGGAATCGATCCCTACGGGCAGGGGCTCACGTTGGGTCTCGGCCCCGCCGGCCCGCTTCCGAGGCCGCTCACCCCCATGCAGTTCCTCGAGGCGACGAGGTAGTAGAACGCCCGGCCGAGGGCGGGCGCGGCCGTGTCGGTCGCGCTCGCCGCGGGGATCCCGGAGCTGAGGCACGCGTGGTCGTAGGTGAAGGGGGACTTCCCGGCGCGATCGCCGCGGTACAGGTCGTACGCGATCGCGCGAGGCGGCGCGGTCCAGGTGAAAGAGCCCCCCGCCCCCGCGGCGACGGTCGCCCCGACCTCGTCGGGAGGCGCCTGCCCTTCGTCGACGCTCCCGTCGCAGTTGTTGTCGACGCCGTCGCAGACCACCTCGGGGCTCCCGGGGCTGATCGCGGGGTCGGCGTCGTTGCAGTCGCAGGCGGCGCCGTAGCCGTCGAGGTCGGCGTCGGTCTGGGGGCCGTTGGCGACCGACGGGCAGTTGTCGCAGGCGTCCGCGACGTTGTCGCCGTCGGCGTCGGGCACGCCCCCTCCCGCGCAGCCGTGGATCTGCCACGCCCCGCGGCCGTGCGCCGTCGCGGTGATGAGGTTCGAGGCGCGGGCGGCGAGCCTGACGACCGGGGCGTTGGGAAGGCCGGTGCCGAGCTGCCGCCACGTTCCACCGCCTATCGTGGAGACGAAGACCCCCGCGTCGGTGCCGACGTAGACGATGTTGGGGAGGGAGAGGTCGAAGACGATGTGGTTCACGGGGAGGTCGGGGAGGTTCCCCGAGACGTCGGTCCAGGAGAGGCCGCGGTTCGACGTCCTGAAGACGTGGCCGTGCTCGGTGGCCGTGTCGAAGCCGGTGTAGGTGACGTAGGCGACGCTCGAGTCGGCCGGGTGGACGGCGAAGCTGCTGACCTTGCGGTGCGGGATGGGAGGGGAGTCGGCGTGGACCCAGGCGGCGCCGAGGTTGGAGGTGACGTAGATCTGCCCGTTCGTGGAGCCGGTGTAGATGACGTTCATGTCCGGGCCGCCGGCGCCCATCGCGCTGAGGACTCCGAGGTTGTTCGGGTCGGCGGGGTCGACGGTCAGGTCTCCGCTGATGGGCTGCCAGAGATCGCCGCGATCGGCCGTTCGATACAAGCGATAAGAAGCGAAATAGAGGACGCTCGGATCTCTCGGATCGATCTCGAACGGCGGGTAGAAGAGGCTCCGATCGTGGAAGTCCAGCCCTGCGGCAGCTCCTCCCCAGGTCGCGCCCCCGTCCAGGGACCTCTGGGGCCCCGTGCCGAAGCCCAGTGTCCAGTACACGACGTTCGGGTCCTGGTAGTTCAAGATCGGGGCGCCCGCGTCGCCTCCTCCGACGAGCGTCCACGCGGTGGATCCCGAGTACTTGAAGAATCCATTGTCCTGGGATCCCGCGAACGCCACGTCCGGATTCGTGGGGTGGACCGCGACGCCGTAGAACTGGGTGATGTTCATCCCCTGGTCGTTGGACTGCCAGAGCACGGGAGCCGGGCCGAGCGCGTCGTCGAGGAACTGCATCCCGCCGTCCGAGCCGATCCAGAGCTGGGAAGGCGCCAGCGGATTGAAAGCGATCGCGTGTTCGTCGCCATGGAGCAGCTGGTTCAAGCCGCTGTTGATCTTGATGAAGAACTGCCCGTTGTCCATCGAGCGGTACATCGCCTCGGCGCCGAAGAAGATCACGTTCGGGTTCGCGGGGCTGACCCCCAGGATCATCTCCTGCTTGCACCGCGTGCACGTCGCGCCGCTCGCCGGAAGCTGCTGCCAGGATGCCCCGCCGTCCGCGGTGCGCCAGATGCCGAGAAGCCCCTGCGTGGCGGAGTTCTCGACCCCCGCGAGCAGAGCCTGTCCGACGCCTGCGACCTTCGCCAGGATGATGCGGCCGACGTTGGCCGTGGGAAACCCGCCCCCGAGCTTCACGAACGTCGCCCCGTGATCGGCCGACCTCCAGAATCCATTGTTCGGCGAGCCGTTGCTGTCGCCGAGGGCGGCGTAGAACGTGAGCGGGTCCGTCTCGTCGGCGACGAGGCTGGTGGGCGTGACCGCCCCCGCGGGAAGCCCCCCGCCGAGCACGCGCGACCATGACGCGCCGCCGTCGGCCGACCTGTAGATGCCGCCGTCGATGTCCAGGTTGTCCTCGTTGAACGATTTCACGGCGGCGTAGACGGTGTCCGGATCGAAGAGATCGACGACGATCGCGGGGATGGCGGTGCGATTGTGGGGAGCGCGGATCGGATCGAGAGGCGATGTCGCCGACCAGGTGATCCCCAGGTCCCTCGATCTGAAGACGCCCCGACCCGCGAACGAGTTTCGGGCCCCTCGCGCGTCACCTGTTCCGACGTAGACCGTGTACGGTCCGGAGGTCGCCGCCGCGACCGATCCGACCGAGAGCGTCGGCAGCGTGTCGGTGAGGGGGCGCCAGCTCGCGGCGGTGCTGGCGTCGCTCTTCCACAGCCCCCCGGAGGCGGCCCCGGCGTAGACGACCGGAGAGACCGGCGTGTCGTAGGCGAAGGCGATGCAGGTGATCCGCCCGGAGTGCGACTGGTCGCCCGGATTCCCGATCCCCTGCACGGGGCCGAGCGCCTGCCACGTTCCCGGAGTCGGCGCCGGATTCGCTGCGGAAGCGAGGGCCATCGAGCAGGCGAGCGCCAGGAGCATTGTCGCACCAGGCGCAGCGCGCATCGGGCACCCCCGGTTGTCGAGGTTGAGCAGGGAGATGCTATCAGGCCATCGAAGGGAGGTCCATCCCGGCTCGCTCCGAGCGCGCCTCGTGCAGCGCCAGCGCGATCCCCGCCCACGGGCTGAGGCCGTGCGCGGGGTACCCCAGGGCGTGGGCCGCCGGATCCCCGAAGAGGCACGCCATCACCGTGGCGCGATCCGTCGCCGCAAGGTGCGGCGCGAGAACCCGCCGCGTGGTGGCGAGATCTTCGGCGTCGAGCGCCGGCTCCGTCGCCCCGCCTCGCGCGAGCGCCGCCCCCTCCTGCGCCATCATCGCGCCGAGAGTCGCCGCCTCGCCGTGGGCCAGAATGTACGCCACGCGATGGATCGCCGTCGCCGCGGTGACGCGCGCCGTGGTCGCGGACGCTCTCTCGCTCGACCAGACGAGTCCGACGATCCAGCCGCGCTTGTGGAGCGCCCGCCCCTCGATTCGATGGCCGAACTCGGCCGCGTAGCGATTGGTCCACCGGCCGCGCGCGTCGTCGGCGACGACGAGGCAGACCCTGTAAGTGCCGGGGACCGCCCTCACGGCGGGGGCGCACGCGGCGACGGCCTCGCGCGCCGCGCCATCGGCGTCGAGGGCGAGGAGCTCGTCGAGGAGGGCCGGGATGTGGTCCTTCGCCATCGGGTTCATCGCGACGAGCGGCAGCGCGAGATCGCCCGTGCGCGCGTCGACCATCGTGCGGAGGTAGGCGCGGAACCTCTCCATCCCGCGCGGCACGCCGTACGGCTCGCGCTGAGTTTTGAGGAGGGGGACGAACTCGAGGTCCATCCCCCCATGGTAGCTTCTCAGGTCCCGAGACGAATCTCGATGTCGCCGTTCACCGCCCTCACCTTCACGAGACCTTTTCCGCGGCCGGCGGTCCCCGACGCGCGCACGTAGCGACGCGGCGTCCCCTCACCGTCGTCCAACGCCTCGGGCGCCTCACGGTGTTGGATCCACTGAGACGGCGCGTTGATGCGGACGCTCTTCGAGGAGTTTTCGGTTCGCGCGGTCTCAAGATCTAGCCGGCCATCGAAGTCCGCGGGGAGCGTCACGGTGACGCGCCCGCGGCCGGTGCGGATGTCGACGCTCTGCGCCTCACCTCCGGCGTCGATGAGTGTGACCTCCACGTTTCCCGCGCCGGTCGAGGCGACGACCGAGCCGGCGACGGGGCCGATCGAAACGTCGCCCCCCCCCGTCGAGGCCTCGACGCGACCGGACGAGACGCCGATGCGGACGTTGCCGCCTCCCGTCGAGACGACCGCCCCCTCGGGCGCCGCGTCGAGCTGCACGTTGCCGCCGGCGCGGGAGAGCTCGAGCACTCCGGAGGTCGTCGTCACCTCGCTAGAATCGTCGTCGACATCCGGCACCTCTTCGTCGTCGCCTTCGTCCGAGTCCATATCGTCTTCCGCGCGCTCGTCAATCGCCGCGTCGACGCGGGAATCAATCTCCCTGGTGACCTTTTCCCGGAGGACGCGCGTGACCGGACCCGAGCCCGACTCGCCGCGGAGGTCGCCTCGGTTTCCTTCGATGCGGACTTTGCCGCCGCCGGTCGTGACCGACCCGTCGAGGGAGCAGTCGTCGACGAACACGTCGCCTCCCCCTGTCGAGAGGTGCGCGCGCCCCTTGACGTGCACGATCTTCAGCGTGCCCCCTCCCGTCGAGCCGTCGATCGTCCCCTCGAGATCGTTGACGATGACGCTCCCTCCCGCCGACTCGACATGGACGTCGAACCGGCGCGGGACGTGGACCTCGAAGCGGTTCCCGAAAGACGTGTTGCCGTCTCCTTCCCACCGCGTCTGTACGACGATCCGGTCTCCGTGCCGCTCGACGGTGACGTGCTCCCGCTTGAAGTCGCGGCCCGTGAGCCTTCCCGTCACCTGCACCGCCGGGGTGTCCCAGCCGCGCACGATGACCTCGCCTCCGGTCGGGAGATCGAAGGAGATCGTCTCCCCCTCCTTCGCGTCGACGCGCTGATCGATCGCGGTACCCTCATCCACGGCGGTCATCGAGCCCGCGTGACGCGATTCCGCGGCCCGCGCCTGCGGGACGAACTTCACCGCGACGAGCGGCACCAGCACCGCGGCGAGGGCGATCCCTGAGGCGATCCGGAGGCGGCGCGACGCGACGCCGCGCCTCGACGCGCCGTCGAGGACGGCGAGGAGGCGCCCTTCGAGCGCCGACCGGCGCGTCATGCCGATCGACACGGCCGTCGTCAGACGCAGATGGCGCGAGCCGCGGGCGACGTTGAGAAGGTGCGTCGCGTAGTCGGCCGGAGGGGAGCCGGCCGCCAGGACGCGGTCGTCGCACGCCCGCTCGCTCTCGGCGAGGGCTCCGCGCGCCGCGAGCCACGCCATCGGGTTCCACCAGTGGAGCGCGCACGCCCCCTGCGAGAGGAACTGGACGAAGACGTCCTGCCGGTCGATGTGCGCCAGCTCGTGGAGGAGGACGTCGGTCGCGAGGGACGGCCCCCATGAGGAGGACTCGGCCGGCAGAAGGACGATGGGCCGGCGCGCGCCGAACGTGACGGGGGAGCCGACGTCGGGACTCGCGGCGAGGGCCACGTCCCGCGTCACGCCGAGGAGGCGTCGCGCCGCATCGAGGCGCGCGAGCCATTCGGGATCGGTGATCGGCGTGCTGCGCCGCCTCAGCCTCACGAGGCCGAGGTGTCCGAGCGCGTAACGGGCCGCCATCACGAGGGCGCCGGCGAGCCACAGAAGCATGAGAGACCCCGAGCGGGAGGGTGCGGCCGGTGAGGCCGGTCCCCCCGCCGGGATCGTCCGCGGGGCGGGGGCGGCGATCGGGATCGAGCTCGATGCCGCCGGGGCGGCCGTCTCGGCCGGCGGCGGCGGGCCCGCAAGCCATGGAACCGCGACATCGAGTCGCGGCGCGAACGGAACGGCCAGGGTGAGGGCGATCGCCCCCGTGAGCGCGAGCGTCCAGACGAAATGGCGCGTGGCGGCGGACGAGCGCCTCAGCGCCGCGGCGGCGAGCGCCGCCAGCGCGAACAGGATGGTGACGTCCACGACCAGGCTCGCGCCCGTCCGGGTGAGTTGATCGATCATCGGCGGCCTCCCTTCCGTCGTGCGGTGGCGATGAGCGCCTCCAGGCGGCGGCATTCCTCGTCGGTGAGCGGCTTGTCCGAGGCGCCGAGCATGGCGGCGACGGCGGACTCCATCGAGTTTCCGAAGAACGTGCGGAGCAGGTGCTTCGCGGCCGAGCGCTGCGCCTTCCCGGGGTCGGCCGTCGGGTGGTAGACGTGACGGGGGCCGTCCCACTCGTGGGCGGCGTACCCCTTCCCTTCGAGAAGGCTCAGCATGGCCCGCACCGCGGAGTAGCTCGGCGGGTCGGGGAGGTCTTTGAGGACCTCGGCCGCGGTAGCGCGCCCGCGGCGGAAGAGGATGTCCATGATCTGGCGCTCGCGCCGCCCCAGCTCGTTCAGCTCCTTCACGTGCCCTCCAATCCGTTTCCGCCTCGCGGCGACGTGTGCTGCTCCGTTAGCAATATGCTAGTACACTAGCACTACGTCGCGCGGGGCGTCAAGGTTTCAGACGAGGAGATGGAAATCCTGGGGTGGGGCGGCTCAGACGCCCCACGGGACGAGCGCGCGGGTCGGGGCTCTTCCACGCGCAGCTCCCCGGGGTCAGCTCCCGTCACGCTCGAGCCGGATGTCGATCTCGCGCTCCACGTACGCCCACTCGGCGGTGAGGCGCAGCCGGGCGACCAGCTCCTCGAAGGCGCCGGCGTCGGCGGAGGCGTACTCGAACCAGGTGATGAAATCGAAGGGCTCGCCGAGATCGCGTCCGTGATGCAGGCGGCGCGCGACGGCCGGAAGGTACGCGAGGCCGGTCTCGATGTGGGCCGAGCGCTCCTCGAGGATCGCCCGTCGCTCGTCCTGGGCGAGGCCCCACCACTCCGCCGACTTCCGGATCGGGATGAGAGCGGCCGAGGTCGCGGCGGTCCGGCCGAGAGGGGGAGACTTGGCCGCGAGCGCCGCGTGCTCCGCGCGCGTGACGTAGCGCTCGTGGCTCGTGACGCCGCGAAGGATCCAACGGGATCCCTCGGGAAGGGCGTCGAGCCGGCGGTTGACGACGTCGACGCGCTGGACCGCATCGAGCGGCGCGCCGATCACGGGCACGAGCGTCACGACGCGCCAGGGGCCGGCGCCGCCTCCGATAAACGTGAACTCCCTCGTCATGAGGTCGTCAGCCTACCTCCGGCCCGCCAGTCCGGCCAGCCTCCGCTCGAGGAACCGGCGCTCGGGCTCCTGCCGGACGAGGGCGAGAGCGCGCTGGTACGCGTCGCGGGCGTCGTCGGTCCGGCCGGCCCGGCGCGCGAGCTCGGCGCGCGCCGCGTGGGCCAGGTGGTAGTCGGCGAGGTCGCCGCGGGCGAGGATGGCATCGACGAGAGCGAGCCCGGCGGCGGGCCCGTCCCTCATCGCGACGGCGGCGGCGCGGTTCAGCTCGACGACGGGGGAGGGGTCGAGGCGCGCGAGAAGATCGTAGAGGCCGACGATCTGCGCCCAGTCCGTGGAGACGGCATCGCTTCCCTCGGCGTGCACCGCCGCAATCGCCGCCTGGAGGGTGTACGGGCCGACGCGGCGCGAGGCGAGCGCCTGCGAGACGAGCTTCGACCCCTCCTCGATGAGCCCCCGGTTCCAGAGCGATCGATCCTGGTCGTCCAGAAGGACCATCTCTCCCGACGCCGACGTCCGAGCAGCCCGGCGCGACTCGTGGAGGAGCATCAGCGCGAGGAGGCCGGTCGCCTCGGGGTCAGGCAGCCGATCGACGAGAAGGCGGATCACCCGGATGGCCTCCCCCGAGAGATCGGCGCGCACCAGCGACGCCCCCGACGAGGCGAAGTACCCCTCGTTGAAGACGAGGTAGAGGACGCGGAGCACGGGCTCGAGTCTTTCGGGAAGCTCGGCGAGGAGCGGCACCTCGTAAGGGATTCCGGCGTCCCGGATCTTCGCCTTCGCGCGCACGATGCGCTGCGCCACCGCCGGCGGCTTCACGAGGAACGCGGAGGCGATCTCCTCCGTGGTGAGGCCGCAGACCTCACGGAGCGTCAGCGCCACCTGGGCTTCGGGTGGCAGCGCCGGATGGCAGCAGGTGAAGATCAGCCGGAGGCGATCGTCCTCGAGATCCTCGGGGTCTGCGGCGCCGGAACCGGCGGCTTCCCTCAGGCGGGCCGCCTCCGGGGCGAGGCTCGTGTCGAATCGGGCGCGGCGCCTCAGGCGATCGATCGCCTTGAAGCGCCCCGTCGAGACGAGCCACGCGCGCGGGCTCGCCGGGACTCCGTCGGCGGGCCACCGCGCCAGCGCCTCGGCGAAGGCGTCGTGAAGCGCCTCCTCCGCGAGATCGAAGTCGCCGAGGAGGCGGATGAGGGTGGCGAGGACGCGCCGCGAGTCGGAGAGGTAGAGCGCCTCGACCGTCGAGGCGATCTCCGCGGCCGCGTCCCGGGTCACGCCGTCGCGGGAGGCTCGGCCACCGGCCGGACCTCGACGCACCCCGTGCGGGCGCCGGGTATCCTCGAGGCGAGATGGATCGCCTCGTTCAGGTCGCGCGCCTCGAAGAGGAAGTAGCCGCCGAGCTGCTCCTTCGTCTCGGCGAAGGGGCCGTCCGTCGTCATGAGCTTCCCGTTCCGCACGCGCACGGTGCTCGCGGCGTCGACGTTGTGGAGCCGGTTTCCGTCGACGAAATGGCCGCTCTTCCTCGTGTCGTCGCGGAGCGCTCGGTACTCGCCCATCGTCCGCTCCATCTCGTCCTTCGGGAGAGCCGACCACACCGTCTCGTTGTGGTAGATCAGGCAAAGGTATTTCATCGCTTCCTCCGTTCGGTCGGGGTCAGCCTTGCATGCCCGTTGGTCGAACGGAAGGGGCTCGGATCGACAGGAGCCGGCTCACCCTGAGCCGCAGCTCGGGGACGACGTCGCGCTCGAACCAGGGGTTCGTCCGCAGCCAGAGGTTGTTGCGCGGGCTGGGGTGGGGGAGGGGGAGGCGCGCCGGCCAGTGGCGGCGCCACTCCTTCACCAGGTCTGTCAGAGATCCCTCGTGGTCGGGGAAGTGGTACTCCTGCGCGTACCGCCCGACGGCGAGCGTGAGCTCCAGCCCCTTCATCTCCCGCAGGAGATCGCCCCGCCACGCCGGGGCGCACTCGGGCCTCGGAGGGAGGTCGCCGCTCCGGCCGGTGCCGGGGTAACAGAAGCCCATCGGGATGATGGCGAACCTCTTCGGATCGTAGAAGGCCTCGCGGTCGACGCCCAGCCACGCGCGCAGCCGGTCGCCGCTCGGGTCGTCGAAGGGCTTCCCCGACGCGTGGACGCGCCTTCCCGGCGCCTGCGACGCGATGAGGATCGGCGCGGCGGGGCCGGCCTGGAGGACCGGGCGAGGGCCGAGCGGAAGGTGCTCCTCGCAGAGGCGGCACGCGCGGACGCGCTCGAGGAGCGCCCTCAGGCTCATCAGCCGACGCGCCTGAAGAGGGCGATCTCGACCGGCCCGGCGAGGAGCGCCGCCGATCTCCCGAGGAATCCCGCGATGTGCGGCGCGGCAAGGTGGGCGTTCAGGTCCTCCTCGCTCATCCAGTTCTCGTGGAAGAGAAAGCTCGACGCGTCCCCCTGCGCCTCGTGAAGATCGTAGTTGAGGCACCCCTTCTCCCCTCGCGTGGGAGGCAGGAGAGCGAGCAGCTCCTTCCGGAGCGCCGCTTCCATGCCGGGCTTCGCCTTCATGCGCGCGATGACGGTGACGGGGGTCACGGGATCACCGGTTTCGGGCGCGCGTGGCGGGGCTGGTAGACGCCGATCCTGCCGCCTCCGGGGAGCGTCAGCTTCGTGAGCATCCCCCACCCCATCGCCGCGACGGGCTCGCAGGCGACCCCCGACTTCGCCATCGAGGCGACGAACTTCTGGACGTCGTCGCACATCAGGTAGAGCTCGTGGACGTCGTTCTCGTCCGACGGGTGCACGGCGACCTCGGCCGGCGGCAGCCCGAAGATCAGCCACCCTTCGCCGACGTCGACGTGCGGGAACTCGAGGACGTCGCGCAGGAACGCGCGATCGGATTCCGGATCCTTGCTGTAGATGATGGAGTGCGCGCCGATGATCATGCTCGAACGTCCTCCTCAAGAGCCCATCCGGCCGCACCGGACACGCCGGCTACGCTCGGCCGCGAACGAACCCGGCGAGCACGAGCCCCGAGAGCAGCCACCCGATCGCGAGGCTCGCGATATTGATGAGTGTGTGGTTCCAGGGAAACTTGTGCCAGTTCCAATCGGGGATGCGGCAGGAGATCCCCGCGGCGACCCCGCCGAGCAGGATGAAGACCACGCGCTCGCCGTAGCCGAGCCCCGTCGTGTTCCGGAGCATCCAGCCGAAGATCAGCGAGACGGCGACGTTTCCGACGAGCGCGATGGCCAGCATCTTCGGAAACGGAGCGAATCTCTCCCTCGACACCACGGCGAAGACGAGCGGCCCGCTCTGCATCTTGTTCCAGACGATCTGATCGATCGCATCCCGCTGTTCCTTCGTCGAGCCGACGGGGTACCTGGGCTCCGCGGGGAGACCGTAGATCCCGGTGGTGGGGGCCTCATCGGCCAGGAACTGCGCCACCTTCTCCTCGTCCCGGAATTCCTTGAAGACCCCGCGCTGCCAGGGAAGGGCCATCCACGAGATCGCGCTCCAGACGAAGAACACGAGGGCTGCCAGTGTCACGCCGAGGACGAAGCTCATCATCAAACCTCCGGTGATCCGTCGAGTGCGTTCACGGAGCTCGCCGCCCCGGGGCCTTCGATCGAAGGCGGTCGATCAGCGCGTCGAGGCTGAAGGGTCCGCCTCCCTGCGCCGCCATGAAGAGAAAGATGAAGCAGAAGAGCACCGCGGAGTCGCCGTGGTTCTGGATCGGCCACGCTCCCTGCGGCGCGAGGAACTGCCAGTAGGCGACCGCCATCTCGCCGGAGAGGATGAAGGCGACGGGCCGGGTGAAGAGGCCCAGCATGATGGCGATGCCCCCGAAGAACTCGAGGAGGCCGCCGATGCCGATCTGCGTCATCAGCGGCGCCGTCCCGCCGGGGGGCCCGCCGGGCATTCCGCCGAACCACCCGAGGAACTTCATGCTGCCCGCCTGGAAGAAGAGGAGCCCCGCCACGAGCCGGAGCAGGAAGTACGCGATCGGTGCGGCGCGGTTCGTGGTCATGGTTCTCCTCACTCCCCTTCGCGGTAGCGCTCCGGCGCGTACCGGATCGCCAGCATCCCGGTGGCTTCGTCCAGATCGATGGCCTGCACCAGAACCCCCTCCCGGCCGTAGGGGAGATACGCCTGGCACTTCCCCGACGGAGTGATGAGGCTCGTCGCCGACTCCTGGAAGCGCAGAGCGTAGTTGACGCTGGCGAAGTAGATCGTGTTCTCGAGGCTCCGCATCAACATCGCCTTCTCGTAGTAAGGCCCGCCGGCCGCCCCCCACTCCGTCAGGGCCGCGCCCGCCCGCTCGTGTCCCGTGTGCTGCGGGTGAAAGACGATCTTCGCCCCGCGCACCGCAGCCCATCGAACCGTCTCGGGATAGCGCCACCCCTCGTGGCAGATCGCCACGCCGAACTTGACGCCGTTGACCTCGAAGATCTGCCGGGTCTCGCCGGGGACGTAGAACGGTTCCTCGGTCGGGTCGAGCTGGTTCTTGCTCTGGTATCCCAGGACCCGGCCGTGCGCGTCGAGGACGCAGGCGGCGATCTGCCTGCCCGCGTCGGTGACGCGCTCCATCCCGAGGATGACGGCCATTTCATGCTCGCGCGCGCACTGCGCGACGGCCTGGAGCGCTCGATCCTGCTGGGCCTGATCGTAGGGGAATACCTCGAAGTCCTGTCCCCGAAGCCCCGGGAGATACGCCTCCGGGAAGCAGACGATCTCGGCCCCCTGCGCCGCCGCCTCGGAGATGAGGCGGCGGATCCTCTCCAGCCCGTCGTCGAGCGACGTGGCGACGCGAGGCGACGCCAGGGCGATGATCATGCCGTCACCGTGGCGGCCACACTCTTCCGGCGAGCTCGGGAGGAAGGGTCTTCGGATCCTCCGGGTAGAAGCGGGAGAGATCCGGCTCGGCGCCGGTCTGCGCCTCCTGGGGCGCCGCCACGATCAGCCAGAGCGCGTCATCCGGAGTGTCGTTGAAGACCTGGCGCAGCATCTGCGGGGCCACGAGGACGCTGCCGTAACGGGGGACGGTGACGGTCGTGTTCCCGATGCGCATCCGCCCGACTCCCTCGAGCAGGAAGTAGAGCTCCCACGAGTCGACATGCCTGTGCCAGGTGTTCGCGGAGTAGGCCGGAAGGCGCCATAGCCGACCTCCGAGCCGATCGGCTCCCCCGAGGGTTTTCATCAGGTCGGTGTTGGAGATCTTCATGATGTTCGAGGGGCGCCAGCTCTGCGCCTCCGGGAGCAGGACCGAGTAGCCGTCATCGTGAATCGACATCGTTCCTCCCCGGCCCCCGATGCGTCGCGTCGCGCGCGAGGGGCTTCCCGAAGACTACCCCAGAGCAGACGTGAGCGAAACAGATCCGATCGAGAGGTTTACTCCGCCCGCAGCGTCTCGGTGGGGCTGATCCTCGAGGCGGTTCTTGCGGGCACGTAGCAGGCGACCAGGGCGATCGCCATGAGCAGGAGCGTGACGCCGGTGAGGACCGGAGCGCTGCTGGTCTGCATCCCGGGGAAGATGGCCGCAAACACCCTGCAGATGCCGACGGCGCCCAGAAGCCCGAGGGCGGAGCCGACGAGCGCGAGTTTCACTCCCGCCCCGAGCACGAGGCGGATGATGTCCTCCACCTGCGCCCCGAGCGCGAGGCGGATGCCGAACTCGCTGGTGCGCTGGGCCATCGTGCGGGCGATGACGCCGTAAATCCCGAGGGAGGCGAGACCCAGGCCGAGCAGGGCGAGGAAGGAGAGCATGCTCCCGAGGACGCCGTCCTGGTAGTTGGCCCTCTCGATGGTGGTCTCGGCGGGCTGGAGCTGGCGCACGGGCAGATCGGCGTCGAGCGCCGCAATGGTCCTTCGAACGCCGTCGACCAGCCCGGCCGGCGCGGCGCCCGACGTCCGCACGGCGAGCTCGCCGTAGGGGCGGGGCTCCTGGGCCATCGGCTGGTATAGCTGGTAGGTCACGGTGACGCGATCCGCGTAGACCGACTGGACGTCGGCGACGACGCCGACGATCTCCCCCCATTCGACCGTCTTGCCGCCGGCCCGGGCGAGGCGCTTGCCGAGAGGGCTCTCGCCGGGGAAGAGACCCGTGGCCATCGCCTGGTTGATGACGAAGACCTTCGGGGAATCGAGCTTGTCGTTCAAGTCGAAGGCGCGTCCGCTGAGGAGGCGCGTGCCGACCGTCTCGAAGTAGTGGGGGCTGACGCCGTTGATGACGGCGCCGGGCTCGTGGCCGGGCTCGGGGACCTCGCGGCCCGCGACGAGGTACTTGCGCGGCTCGGCGAAGCCGAAGAAGGGCATGGCGTACGAGAGGCTGGCGGAGGCGACGCCGGGAAGTGCCTCGAGGCGCTCCAGGGCGGCGCGCTGGAAGCTCGCGACCGCCGTATCGCCCGCGTAGGCGGCGGCCGGGAGGAGCATGTTGCCGGTGACCAGGTGATCGGACTCCCAGCCGGAGCGGCGGTTGTTCGCCTCGTAGAGGCCGCGCCCGAAGAGGGCGGCCCCCGCGAGGAGGACCATGGCGAGGGCGAACTGCCCGACGATCAGGAACTGGCGGAACCGCTGGTGGCCGCGATCGCCGGTGGCGCCCCGCCCTCCGCTCTTGAGCGTGCTGATGAGATCGAGCCTCAGGGCGAAGAGCGCGGGGGCGACGCCGAAGGCGAGGGCGGTGAAGAGGCAGGCGGCGAAGGTCCAACCGAGCACGCGCCAGTCGAGGCGGAGGACGACCGCCTCGCCGTTGTCCCCGACGCTTGCGACGGCCAGCCAGTCGGAGGTCCACATCGCGACCTGGATCGCGCAGACGCCGCCGGCGAGGGACAGCAGGAGGGATTCGACGACCAGGGGGCGGAGCAGGCGCGCGCGCGAGGCGCCGAGGGCTGCGCGCACCGCGAGCTCTCGGGCCCGGGCCATCGTCCGCGCGAGCAGGAGGTTCGCGAGGTTCGAGCAGGCGATGAGCAGAACGAACCCGGAGAGGCCGATCAGCATGGTGAGAACGGCCGGGGCCTTCTCATCGCCCGTGCCGGTGGAGATCGGGAGCGTGCGCCAGGTGCTTCCGAGGTTGGCCTCGGGGAACTCGGCCGCGAGGCGGCGGCCGAAGGCTGCGACGATGCCTCCGCCCTGCTCGCGGGTGACGCTCGCAGCGCGCCGGCCGACGAGGCGGAGCCACGTGGCGCTGCGGTCGTGGGCTTCGTCGTCGCGGAGGCCGAGCGGGCGGAAGACGTCGGCCCACCCGAGGCTCCGCCAGTCGTTGAAGGCCGCAGGGAGCACGCCGATGATCTCGTGGGGCTCCCCGTCGACGCGCACGATCCGGCCGATGATCCCGAGGTCCCCCCCGAAGCGGTTCTGCCAGACCCTGTGGCTGAGCACGAGGACGCGGTGCTTGCCCTGCGCGGCTTCGTCGGGACGGAACGATCGGCCGAGCCGGGGCTCGACGCCCAGGACCGAAAAGAGGTTGGTGGTGGTCCGGGCGCCGGTGACCATCTCGGCGGGACGGCCGGGCTCCGCGAGGCTCATCTCCGCAGGGCCGTAGGCGGCGATCTCGCCGAAGCCGCTCACCTGCGAGGCGAGATCGAGGTAGTCGGCCGCCGAGACGGCGCCCCGGGAGTCCTGGGGTGTGGTCCGATAGATGCGATCGAGGCGATCGACGTCGGCGTACGGGAGCGGGCGCAGCAGCACTTCGTTGAGGATGCTGAACGCCGACGTGTTGGCGCCGATGCCGAGGCCGAGCGTGATGATGGAGATGAGGACGAAGCCGGGGGAGCGACCCAGCGATCGGATCGCGAAGCGGAGGTCCGTGAGGATGGCGGGCTCGTTCATGGCGCTCATCTGGGTTCACCGAGGTGCAGATCTCGCGCCACACTCCGCCGCCGGCCGCATCGCGCTCTGCGGCAAGGCGTTGTCCCTGAGCCCGGGATCTCCGCCCCGGCCGCCGCGTGTCCGCTCCCGACACCCATCGGTCCCAGAATCGGGACTCGGGGGAGGGTGGCTCGGGTCATTCACGCCCGGTGGCGCTCCGCGGCCCGAATCGTCCCGTGAGCCCCATGACGAGGAGCGCGAACCCGACGCCCAGCGAGAAACCGCTTCCGGACAAGCCGACCGCATTCACGCTTCTCACATCCTGCGAGAAACGAACGAGGCCGCTGACTCCGATGATGACGAGAATGGCGACCTGGGGCATGACGCGTCGGGTGCGTTCCATATCGGCTTCGTCTCCATGATTGTCACAAGGCGGCGGTGATGACGACCTCTCCGTCGCGCAGCGCGACGAAGGGGAGCTTGTTCACGATGAGGTACTCCACCACGGCGTCGATCCGGCCCGCCTCCTCGTGATCGGACCTGTAGTGCGGCACGATGCTGTACGGGACCAGGCCCAGCCCCTCCCAGATCGCCGCCTCCGTGTATCCCGCGGCGAGCGCGTCCGGCGGGTCCACGAGGTGCGCTCCGCGAAGCGTCGGCCCCGTCACGCACGCCCCGGCACTGTACCCGCCGTAGACGAGCCCGTCATCTCCCCGCCGCTCCATGATGTATCGGTCGAAGCCGCTCTGACGCATCGCCCGGCGCAGGAGGAAGACGTTTCCCCCGTTGACCCAGACGAGACCCGCGTCGATGAGCGCCGACCGGAGCCGATCGGGGGCGGCGAAGTAATCGCGCAGGTCAAGCTCCGCGGCGGAGAAGCCGAGTCCGGCGAGAGCCTCGATCGAGCCTCGCGCGTGGGACTCCCTCACGGGGGTGTCCGCGTGGTCGAGGGCGTTGGCGATCACCAGGGCGGTCGGCCGTCGGACGAGGGAGACGAGCGCCTTCGCGTCGTTCCCGAGCAGGAAGGAGGAGAGGTAGAGGTGCATCGACGCTATCTCAGATGCGGGTGGTCACCCGCAGGAAGGTGGCGGGTACCGACCCCAGGCGGGCCAGAGGAGCCGCCGTCGTGCCGTCCCCGCCGCCGAGATCCAGGACCTTCATCGGGTGAAGTCGCCCTTCTCCCACAACGCCTTGTTTGGATTCATCACGGGTCCTTTCGCGTCACCTGGACTTGGCGGGAGGGGGCGGGAGCGGCGTCCTCGAGTAGAGGCCGATCGGGTGGCCGGCCGGATCGGCGAGCACCGCGATCGCTCCCCTGCCGTTCGGCAGGTTGAAGGGAAAGCCGGGCGGGATCATCCCTCCGAGGTCCTTCGCCTTCTTGCAGCTCGCCCGGATGTCGGCGACCTGGACGTAGACCACTCCGTCGAACGCGGAGATGGCGCCGTCGGCCATGCGCAGCGTCCCGATCGACGTGCCACCGGCGACGATCTCCGCCGCCTGATCGCTCCCCTCGACCGCGGTGAACTGCCAGTCGAAGAGCTTTCCGTAGAACTCCTTCGACTTCGGCACGCTGGTCGTCGTGATGTCGAACCAGGCGATGCGGCCGGGCCCGACATCCGCCGGGAGATTCTTGTCGGTCGCGGCGTGGCTCGCGCCGGTCGCGAGAGTCGAGGCCATGATCATCGCCAGCATCGCGTGTCGCATCGCGGATCTCCTGCGTCGGGTTGGAAGGCAGCGGCGCATGGTAATAGGCCGCGCGGCGGCCGGGCAAGGGATCTGGTCAGCGCTTGGGAGTCGGACCGGACGAGCCCAACCCCATCGCCAGCGCCCGGGCCGTGACGCGGTCGATGAACGGGCCCTTCGCCTGAGTGTACGCCTCGCGATCGAGGTGATGCTTCCGCGCCAGATCCCGCTTCAGCGACTCGTACTCGGCAGCGACATCCGGGTGAGCGCGCAGGTAGTCGCGAAACGCCAGCGGGCGGGCCCACTGCGGCGCGCCCACCGGGATCAGATGCAGGTGATGGGTTCGGAAGGCCGGCGACGGCTTGCAGAACCAGTGCTCCAGATCGACCTGGTAGGGGAAGTGGCAGTAGCCCAGCCCGGTCGCCGCGGCGATCGCCGGGCGCGACCCGTCGAGCGTCCGCACGCCGGCCATGATGTCGATCACGGGTTTCGCCGCGAGGCCGGGCACGGCCGTGCTGCCGATGTGCTCGATCGGACCCGCGAGCCATGCCGCCAGGGCCCGACGGAGGATCTGAGACTCTTCGGCGAACCGCGCCGGCCACGACGCGTCGTAGGGAACGATCTCGATCGGCGCCTCGAGCGAGGTCATGGTGGAAGGGCCCCTCCGAGCGCCGTCAGGATATGCCCCGCGCTGCCGACGCGCAGCCCGTCCGCCCGATCCGCAAAGAAGCGCGCGTTGATCTCGTCGGGCCCCGCATCGCGGATCGCGTGGAAGCCGAGGGTGCGCATCGCGGCAATCAGGGATTCGGGCTCGAAGAAGCTCCGAAAGGGCTCACCGGCCGCCGCCACGCGCGCGGCCAGCGCCTCGAAGGCAGCCCGCTGAGGCGGCGCCAGCGACGCCTTAGGGACCGCGTAGTCGAGGACCACGCCGCCCCCCCTGCGCGGCGAACGTGTCGAGGCCGGCCCCCAGCACCACGTACTGTCTCACCCCTCTCGCCACGGCCTGCGCGAGCGCGTCCTCCGCCCATCGGCTCCGCACGGCGAGGAATGCGCGGAGTACCGCGTCGACGCGACCCCCCTCGAGGCGCCGCGGATCCGCTCGCAGGGCGGCGGCTGTCGCCTCTCCCAGGATGGCGAGCGCCAGGGGATCGTCGTGCACGCGCGGCGCGTCCAGCAGCTGATGGGCGGCGCGCCGCATCGCCACGCGCTCGGCGGTTCGGCTCGGCCGGCTCTCAATCATCCTGTCGCCGCCGAACGTCGCCGCCCGGAGCCACCCGGCTCACTGGGCCGGGACGACGACGGCCGTGTTCTGAAGGGACAGCGGCACCCAGCGGCCGTTGACCTTGCACATGAGGTACCCCTTCATCCTCCCCGCCTCGATCCCCTGCACGACGAGGCCGAGGTCCTGACCGAGCGGCCTCCACTGGCTCTCGTCGACACCTCGGGGCATGTCGCTCGCGGCATTCCCGACGGTGCACGCGACAATCGCGCACGACAGGACGAGTGTCGCCATCGCGACGCCGATGTTCCTTCGCATAGCTCCTCCTTCTGTGACATGGGCGCTCACATGCGCTCTCGCGAGACCTTTCATCCATCACTCTCGGACTTTCCGGCGCCCCGCGCAAGCGGCGCGGTTCTCACGCCAGCGCTCTCGCGACGGACATCGACTCCTCGTTCCAGGTGTGACGAGGTCCCGCGGCGGCGCGGGCGAACATCCAGAGACGGACGCGCCCGGCGTCGACTTCGAGGAGATCCGCGAAGCGGCGGACCGTCGCGTCGGGATCCGCGAGGACCCGCCTCTTGCAGTTGAGGAGATGCTGTGTCGCGTCGTAGGCGCGATCACCGACGAAGGGCTTGGGGTCGATCACGAGCCACGGCTCCCGCCGCGCGCGAAGGACGTTCCCCGCGTGCAGATCGGTCGCCAGCAGCACGTCGCCGGCCGACGGCCGCGACAGCTCGTCGAAGAGGCGCAGTCCCTCCCGGACCAGCCCGACGTCGGGCCATCGAGGGGCGGCGGCGTTCGTCTCGCCGGCCCAATGAGCGAGCATCGAGGCGAGCGGGCGGAAGACGCGCGGGGATGGAGGAGTGCGCCAGAGGCGGCGGAGCAGCCCGGCGAGGACGACGTCCTGCTCCGGCTCCGGCAGCTCGCGCAGCGGAGTTCCGGGGTCGCACCGCTCCAGGAGCATCGCGTTGAGGAGTGCGTCGCTTTCGAGCAGGCGCGCCGTCGGGTTGCCGTCCAGGAGTCGAAGCGCCTCGATCTCGTGCGTCGCCTCCATGTGCGGCATCCCCAGCTTGAGAACGGCGGGGGAGCCGTCGCGGCGGAGGGCGAGCGCGACCCACGAGCAGCTCACCTCGTCGCCGTCGAACGGTTTCGCGAGCGTGAGCGACCACCTGTCCTGCAACCGGCGAATCGTGTCGGGCAGCTCCTCGAGCCACGCGCTGCGCTCGGGGATGATCATCTCACGGTCTTCGCTCGTTCATGCGATGTCGCCCCGGCCCCGCAGGTAGTCGGCCACCTCGGTGCGCCCGGCGTGCTCGGCCCAACCGAGGGGAGTCCCCTGGTGGTGGCTGTCCTCGATGTCGAGCCGGGCTCCTCTCTCGACCAGCAGCCGGACGACATCCATGTGGCCGGCCAGCGCGGCCTGGTGCAGCGGCGTTGAGTGCGAGTGGGCCCCTTCCGGATTGTACCGATTCGGGTCTTCACCGGCGTCGAGAAGCATTCGGACGATCTCGGCGTGTCCGAACTGCGCCGCCCAGGCGAGCGCTCGATGTCGAAGCGCCGCGCCGGCGGCTGATAGCGCCCGGCGCACGTCGTCGAGGCGACCCATCGCGGCCGCCGCGGCCAGGTCGACCTTTGCCCCTCGGCGGATCAACGCGTCCACCGCCTCGAACTCCCCGTGTCCAAGGGCCGCCGCCATGGCGCCCTCGGGGTCGGCGCCGGCGTCGCATAGAAGGTCGATGAGCGGAACCTGCACTCCGCACTCGCGCGGCACCCGACCGGAGCAGACGAGCCCGAGGGTCGAGTCGATGCTCCGCCGCTCCAACCGCGCACCTGCGTCGAGAATCGTCCGGGCGACCTCGACGATGTTCGGCGGCAGCGCGTCGTGACGCACCGGGTTCTCCGCGACGAACTCGAGCAGCGTCGGATCGCGGAAGTAGTTACCGCCCTCGAAGACGATTCGTTGACGGACCAGATCGGGATGGCTCGCCAGGTGACCGCGCAAGCCGTCGACGTCGCCCTCATCGAGAAGGTCGACCGCTCGGCGAAAGACCGTGTCCTCGATCCGTTCGTGGTGAGGAAGATCCGTTGTCGAGCGGCCCGTCCGGCCGATCATGACGGAGCCGGACCGGCTCTTTGCTTCGCCAGCTCCGCTCGAAACGCCTGCGCCCTCTCGGCCACATACCGCTTGTAGCCGTCGGGATCGATGAAAGGTGAAGGGGCCCGTTCCTTCATGCGGCCATATCTCGCTTCCAGGTCGAAGAAACTGCCGCGGGCGCCGAGAAAAGCGTCATTCTGCGCGGCGGCACTTGCCGTGAAGGCCATGGCCGCGAGCAGCGCTCCCGAGAGAGCCTTCATGACACGGTGACGCTCATGTTGTCGTCTCACGCTCGGCGGAAATGCACGGTCTGCCCGACGGCCAGACGACCGATGCGCGTGACGGTGCCGTAGATCCCCGCGTTGTTCTCGTTCGCACGAACGACCGCCTTCATCATCTCCGGCGCGGGACGTGCCGAGTCGGGATCGAGGTTCAGCATCGAGCAGCGTTCGTCGCGCATCGTCACGGCGATGGAGGGGGCGTCGTCCCCCTCGCCGAAGGAGAGCAGGCCGCCCACCCACTCGTCCTCCTGGAAGGGGACCGATCGCAGTGAACGAACCAGGACGTTCGGGCGAAAGCGTCGCACGTCCGGGCTCCGCCCCGCGAGCCGCGAGACCTCGCGCACGGTATCGGACGCGATCACGGAGATGGTCGCCGCATCGAAGATGCCGTCCCTGAGCTGCATCATCTGCACGGGAGCCCCGTACCTGCGCCCGATCTCCGCGGCCAGCTCCTCCCCGAAGACGGGCAGCTCGGCGCCATCCGGCGTGCGAACGTGCGTGGGGGGGTCTCCTCCGGCACCGCCCTCACGGCGGTGCGGAGCGAAGAGGAGCAGGTCGGGAAGCTTGCCGGCCGACAGCCACGGGAACCCGCTGCGATCATCGATCCTCCGGAACGCCAGGCGCCTGTCACCCTCGAGGCCGTGCCAGCCCAGCTCGGCGATCTCGAGACGTTCGCCGCCCATGGACTTCACGGGATACCTGAAGATCGCCTCCACCTGTCCGACTTCCATGACCATGCTCAATCCGAGTCCTCCTGACGCTCTCGCAGGTCGCTCAGCCGGCGTGATGCGGGAGCCGGTCGAAGCTACCGACGACGGTGAGCGGTGCTGGCGGCCACTCGAGGGCCTTCCCCGACACGACATTCTCGCAGGTGGCGAGCTTGACGAGGAAGCTGCCGCCGAGCTCGTCCGCGCCTGCCCGCGTGGTGGTGCGAAGATAGCCGTTGGCACGATCCGCGGGTCGGCAGCGCAGCGTCACCTGCCTGCCCCCGAGCTCCAGCGGGAACACGAGGCGCGTCCCAGGAGCGAGCCGCCCGTCGCCGTCGATCTCGATTGCGAGATCCCACCCGTCGGCGCTGAGCTCGAGGCGGTCGTGCGCGACGCGTCCAATCGAGGCGCCACGGCTCTCGTGGCCGAACCTCAGATCATCGGTCGGGAGGAGCCCGAAAAGCCCGAAGAGGGGCCGGGCGGAGAGAGGCTTCACGACGCGCACCTCGAACGACGGGCTTCGGGAGGTCGCTGAATTGATCGCCGCGACCCGCCCGTCCGGTCGCAATCCGATCGCGACGAAGCCCGCGAGCAACGCCAGCAACGCCAGCGCGATGATGATCAGCGATGTCCTCATGCCACCCTTGATCGTCGCAGATCGTGCCGGAGCCGCGTGGCGCTGTGGCTCGCGCTCACATCGCCCGGCCGCGAGCCCTCAAGCCCTCACGCCCTCGACGACCGAGAGGTGGGTCTCCGTGGGAACGACGCGCCGAAGCCTGAACCCGGATCGCTTCAGCAGCTCCCGGAACTCCGACCGGGTGCGCTCCCGGCCACGCGGCGTGAGCACCAGCATCTCGAGATCCAGAAGCTTGCCGAAGTGCGCCCTGTTGCCGGGCGGGATGACCGCGTCGACGATGAGCACCTTCCCGCCGGGCCGCAGCGCGCGGTGGCAATTTCGGAGGATCTGAATCGCCCTCTCGTCATCCCAGTCGTGGATGATGTGCTTCATCACGCAGGCATCGCCTCCCTCCGGAACGGACGCGAAGAAGTCGCCGCTGACGATTCGGCAACGGTCGGCCACGCCTCCGCTCCGGAGCAGCGCGGTGGCCCCGGCGGCCACGTGCGGAAGGTCGAAGAGGATGCCGCGCATCCTCTTGTTCGCCTTGAGAATGGTCACGCTCATGAGGCCGTGTCCGCCGGCGACGTCGACCAGAGTGTCGATCCCGGAAAAGTCGTAGGCGGCGACCACCGCCTTCGACTCGAACGTGCTGATCGAGGTCATCGCCGCGTCGAACACCGCTGCGGATTCCGGC